>JAIXOX010000033.1 GCA_027486555.1 Comamonadaceae bacterium | reverse complement strand
TGCGTCAACATCATGCTGCTGGCGCTGGGCACCTTGATGGACATGGCCCCGCTGATTTTGATTTTGACCCCGATCTTGTTGCCGGTCATGAAAACCATCGGGGTGGACCCGGTTCACTTCGGCATGATCATGATGGTCAACCTGGGCATCGGGCTGATCACGCCACCTGTGGGGGCTGTGCTCTTTGTCGGCAGTGCGGTGGCCAAGCTCAAGATCGAGCAGGTGGTCAAGGCCATGAAACCGTTCTTTGTGATCTTGTTGTTCGTGTTGGTGCTGGTCACCTATGTGCCGCAAATTTCACTTTGGCTGCCCCGCAGCATGGGCCTGTAAAAAGCAGCCATGGCCTTGCCCACGGTGCTGGTCACCCACCCCAGCCCGCGCCTGCACACCTATTTTGGCGAGCAGGCGTTGGCCAATTTGCAGCAGGTGGCCCGCGTCAAACTCAACCCCGATGCGCATGACTGGTCAACCGCCGAGTTGATGGAAGCTGCCCAAGGCTGTGAGGTGTTGATCGCCTACCGGCAGACCGTGCTCGATGCCGACTTTTTTGCCGCTGTGCCAAGTTTGCTGGCGGCTGTGCGGTGCGCCGTCGACATTCGCACCATCGATGTGGCAGCGGCCAGCCGCGAAGGCGTGCTGGTCACGCGCGCCAGCCCCGGTTTTGGTCCGTCGGTGGCGGAATGGGTGATGGGCGTCATGATCGATTTGAGTCGCCACATCACTGCAGCCACAGTCGCTTACCGGCAAGGCCAGACTGCGGAGCCCCGCATGGGGCTAGAGCTGCGGGGTGCCTGTGTGGGCATCATCGGTTATGGCGAAATCGGTCGCCATGTGGCTCGGCTGGCGCAGGCGTTTGGCATGCGTGTGTGTGTTTACGACCCTCATGTGACGCCGCAAGATCCGGCCTTGCAGTCGGTGAGCTGGCCGGAACTCCTGGCCCGTGCAGACCATGTGGTGTGCTTGGCCCCGGCGACGCCCGACACAGAAAACCTGATCAATGCCCAAGCCTTGTCACTCATGAAACCGACGGCGTTTTTCATCAACGCATCGCGCGGTCAACTGGTCGACGAGCAGGCTTTGTTGCACGCCTTGGACCACGGCCTGTTAGCAGGTGCTGCGCTGGATGTGGGCCGTGCCGCTGACCAGATGCCTTCACCCGAACTGGCGCGGCACCCCCGGGTGATCGCCACGCCCCATGTGGGCGGTTTGACACCTCAGGCCATTGCCCATCAGGCGCTGGAAACCGTGGTGCAAACGACAGACATTTTGCAAGGACGAATGCCCCACGGCGCGGTCAACCCGGCACATGCGCAACGTTGGTTGGATCGGGTGTCGCCATGATCGCCGTTTCTTTTTCTGTGCCCGAGGGGGCTTGCGACTGCCACATCCATGCTTATGACGAAGCCTACCCCTTGGCGCCCACGGCCACTTTCAAGCCGCCACACGCCCCCATGGTTGACTATGCCCAAGTCCAGGCTGCGCTGGGTTTGACGCGTGTGGTGGTGGTGCAGCCCACGGGCTATGGTTTTGACAACCGCTGCACCTTGGCCGCAGTGGCCAGCATGCATGGTCGCGCACGCGGCGTGGCCATGGTGCCGGTGCAGGTGGCCGACTCGGAATTGCAGGCTTTGCATGCTGCGGGGGTGCGGGGTGTTCGCATGATGATGTTCCCAGGCGGGTTGTTGGGCTGGGACGCGCTGGCCCCTATGGCCGACAAGGTACGGCCTTGGGGTTGGCATTTGAATGTTCAGTTCAATGGCTGCGAGTTTGTGCAGCGCCTGCCGCTTTTGCAAAGCCTGAACGTGCCGCTGGTGATCGATCACACCGGAAAATTCTTGGTGCCCCCTGCGGGCACAGAAGACCCGGCATTTCAGGCCCTTTGCTGTTTGCTGGACACCGGCCGCGTCTGGGTCAAGCTGTCTGCACCTTATGAGACTTCGCGCCAGGGCGCGCCGCATTACGATGATGTGGGTTTGCTGGCGCGTTACCTGGCCACCCATTACCCCGAGCGCTGCTTGTGGGCAAGCAATTGGCCCCACCCCAACCAAGACCCCGTGCCGTCCCATGCCGCCATGCTGAACCTCTTGCCCAATTGGGTGGCGCATCACGCAGACCTGCAAAGCATCTTGGTGGACAACCCTGCTCAGCTGTATGGTTTTGACGCTTGACCGCGCAGCTTTTGAACCATTTTCAGAAAATGTGACCCCATGGCCCATGTTTATGTTTCCAATGCCGACAGTGGCGACATCTCGGTGCTGCACATGGCGGCCGATGGCGCGCTGCAGCTGCAAAACACCGTGCCCGTGGGCGGCAACCTGATGCCCATGGCCATCAGCCCCTCGCAGCACATGCTGTATGCGGCCCGCCGCAGCGATCCGATGGCGGTGGTGAGTCTGGCCATTGACCCGCAAAGCCGTAATCTGCGAAGTGTGGGCGAGTCGCCTTTGCCTGCCAGCATGGCCTATATCGCCTCGGACATCACTGGGCGATTTTTGCTGGCCGCCTCCTACCCCGGACACCAGCTCACCGTGAGCCCGGTGCAGCCCGATGGCACGGTGGGCGCTGTGCAGCAGGTGGTGCCCACGGGCCCCAATGCCCACGCCATCATGCCTTCGCCGTGCAACCGTTATGTCTTGGCCACCAACTTGGGCAGTGGCGAACTCATGGTGTACACATTCCATGCCGAGACGGGCCGCCTGACGCCTGCATCCACTTGGCATGCACGGGCGGGTGCCGGGCCACGGCACTTTCGGTTTGACCCTGCGGGCCGATTTGTTTATCTGCTCAACGAACTCGATGGCACGGTGGACGTGCTGGCCTGGGATGCCCAGCAGGGTCGCTTGAGCGGCGTGCAAAGCAGCGTGGACATTTTGCCGCCGGGCTTTACGGACAATCCTTGGGCGGCCGACTTGCACCTCACGCCCGACGGGCGTCATTTGTACACCAGTGAACGAACTACCAGCACCCTGGCGCACTTCGCTGTGGACGCGGTCACGGGGCACATCTCCCCCAAGGGGCATACGGCGGTTGAAGCCCAGCCCCGGGGTTTTGCCATCGACGCGACAGGCCAGCATTTGCTGGTGGTGGGCCAGCTGTCACACCACCTCAGCCGTTATGAGATCGACCGCGAATCGGGCCAATTGACGCTGCGCCAACGCCTGCCGGTGGGGCAGGGCCCGAACTGGGTGGAGATACTGGCATGAGCGACATGACATCCGCCGCGCAGCCGCGTTTGGTGCGCATGCACCCGGCCGACAACGTGGCCATTGTGGTCAATGAGGGCGGGTTGCCCGCCGGCACACTTCTTGAAGGGGGGCTGGTCTTGCTGGACAAAGTGCCGCAGGGCCACAAGGTGGCGCTGGTGGCCTTGGCGCAAGGCGAGGTGGTGCGACGCTACAACGTGCCCATTGGACATGCGTTGCAAGACATCGCGGCGGGGCGCTGGGTGCACGAGCGCCTGCTGCAAATGCCGGCTGCCCGCGAGTTGCACGGCCTGCCCATGGCCACCGTGGTGGCGCCTGTGCAAGCGCCACTGACCGGCTACACCTTTGAGGGCTACCGCAATGCCGATGGCTCGGTGGGCACGCGCAATATCTTGGCCATCACCACCACCGTGCAATGCGTGGCGGGTGTGGTGTCACAAGCTGTGCGCCGCATCAAGGACGAGTTGTTGCCCTTGTACCCGCATGTGGACGACGTGGTGGGTCTGGAGCACAGCTACGGCTGTGGCGTGGCCATCGACGCGCCCGACGCCATCATTCCGATCCGCACCTTGCGCAACATCAGCCTGAACCCCAACTTTGGGGGCGAGGTGATGGTGGTCAGTCTGGGGTGTGAAAAGCTGCAACCCGAGCGCTTGCTGCCGCCCGGCAGTTTCCCGATCACCGATGCGCGTGACCCTGCGGGTGGGCCCGACACGGTGTGTCTGCAAGATGCGCAGCATGTGGGCTTCATGTCGATGCTCGACAGCATTGTGCAAAGCGCGCGCCCGCATCTGGAGCGGCTGAACGCCCGCAGGCGCGAGACGGTGCCCGCCAGCCAACTGGTGGTGGGCGTGCAGTGTGGCGGCAGCGATGCGTTTTCTGGGGTCACCGCCAACCCGGCGGTGGGCTTTGCTGCTGACTTGCTGGTGCGCGCTGGGGCCACGGTGATGTTCAGTGAAAACACCGAAGTGCGTGATGCGGTGGAGCAACTCACGCAGCGCGCGGCCACACCAGAAGTGGCCCAAGCCATCGTGCGCGAGCTCGATTGGTACGACCGTTACCTGGAACGCGGCCGAGTGGATCGCAGCGCCAACACCACACCGGGCAACAAGGCGGGCGGCTTGTCCAACATCGCCGAAAAAGCCATGGGCTCCATCGTCAAGAGCGGCACGGCAGCGATCTCGCATGTGTTGGCGCCGGGTGAAAAGTTGCGGCCCGACCAAAAGGGCTTGGTGTTTGCGGCCACACCGGCCAGCGACTTCATTTGCGGCACGTTGCAGCTGGCTGCTGGCATGAATGTGCATGTCTTCACCACCGGGCGCGGCACCCCCTACGGGCTGGCCGAGTGCCCCGTCATCAAGGTGGCCACGCGCAGCGATTTGGCCCGGCGCTGGCATGACCTGATGGACATCAATGCGGGGCGCATCGCCGATGAAGGCCTCAGCATCGAAGACATGGGCTGGGCGCTGTTTCGCATGCTGCTGGACGTGGCCAGTGGCCGCAAGACCTGGGCCGAACACTGGAAGCTGCACAATGCCTTGGTGTTGTTCAACCCTGCGCCGATCACCTGAACTTTTTAACCACAACGAGGAGACATTCCATGACACAACGCCGCCAATTCATCCAGTCGGCTGTGGCCTGCGCCGCAGCCGCCATGGCACCTGCGGCCTTCAGCCAAGCAGCGCCTTGGCCGGCCAAGCCGATCAACTATTTGGTCGCTTTCCCGCCCGGCGGCACCACCGACATCCTGGCCCGAGTGGTCTCGCAAAAACTGGGCACTGCGCTGGGCACCACGCTCGTCATTGAGAACAAAGGCGGCGCAGGCGGCAGTGTGGGTTCAGAAATCGCAGCTCGCGCCCCGGCCGACGGCTACAACCTGCTGGGCGGCACCATCAGCTCGCATGCCATCAACGTGAGCCTGTACCCCAAGCTGGGTTATGACCCCATCAAATCGTTCACGCCGGTGTACCTTTACGGCACCAACCCGGTGGTGTTGGTGGTGGCCGCCAACAGCCCTTACAAAACACTCAGGGACCTGTTGACGGCGGCCAAAGCCAACCCCGGCAAACTGTCGGGTGCGTCGGCGGGCAACGGCACATCTCAGCACTTGGCGCAAGAGCTGCTGGCGTTCAAAGGCGAAGTCAAATTCACCCATGTACCCTACAAAGGCAGCGCACCTGCCATTCAAGACGTGATGAGCGGGCAGGTCGACTTCATGTTCGACACCACCGTGGTGGCGGGCGCCCACATCCAGAGCGGCAAACTGCGTGCCTTGGC
>JAIXOX010000068.1 GCA_027486555.1 Comamonadaceae bacterium | reverse complement strand
TGCGCCTGCCCGCCTCTGCGGTGCGGTGCCATGACCAGTCTGCGGGAGATGAGGTTGCTCAACTCTGCCCCAAGGGTCTTGCGAACGAAATGCAAGCAGCAGTCGATGGCGGCGGCCGTACCTGCCGAGGTGATGATGTTTCCTTCATCCACATAAAGTGCAGAGGCATTGACATGCACTTGCGGATATTGGGCGCTGAGTTCTGGCGCTGCCGTCCAGTGTGTGGTGGCCTCCAGTCCGTCAAGCAATTGGGCTTGCGCCAAGACAAATGCACCCAAGCACAGGCCCATGAGCGTGACCTGGCGCTGGTGTGCAGCTTGCAAAGCCTCAATGAGGCGCGTGGGCGCGGGCGGCAAGTGGTCTGGCCAACTCGGGATGATGATCACATCGGCTCGTGCCAGTGCTTCCCAGTCGTCAGCGACTTGGATCGAGAAGCCCACGGTGCTGCGAACGACAGGTCCATCAATGGCGCAAAAGTGCAGGTCAAAAGGGGAGGGTGTTTGGTGGGTATCGCCAAACACGACGCTGGGTACAGACAGGTGAAATGGACTGATGCCGTCGAAAGCGACCACACAAATGTTCAAGGGAAGAGGTCTGGAGTTCACGGGCAAAGATTGTCTTGATTTTGCTGAATTTTGTCTTATTTGCGGCTGTTTGCGCGAAGGCGTTCTTTTGACAATGGAGCACTGTACCGGATGACCTGTCCGCATGGGGCGGACAGGCTCAAGGTTCGATTGGAGAGATTTTCATGAAAGCGCAATGGCTTCGTTACATGCTGGGTGTGGGTGTCGTTTATTTTTGTTTGATGGCGGCAGCACACTTTATGGGTCTGAAATACCCGCTGTTGTTCGTTTACTACGACACCCCCTTCTACGCTTACCAGGACAAGATCATTTCTTTTTCAGTGCTGGCCTATGCGAGTTTGTTCTATGCAGCGATTCGCCATATTCAAGTGGTTCCCATGGCTTTGTTTGCATTGGGCGTGACCGTGTTGGGACTGTCGTTTGTGAACATCTCCTCGGATTTGCAGAGCGTTTTGCAAGGCCAAGGCACTCTGATTTACTGGTTGCAAACCGGCTTTTTTGCGGTTTACTTTCTGGTTTTGTTGACTTTGTACAAGGGGGCAAGCCGCTCGGAATAAATCCAAGCGATCAGTTTGCGTGAACCTTCGGGCAACAAGGCGCTTCAACGGCACAGCGCCTTGTTCCCCCTGGCTCAGGGCCATGTTGGCGTTTTCTCGCGGTTTTTCACTTCAGGTCGCCTCACTTTCAGGGTTTACCTCTGGTCCATTTGAACGATTGGTACAGACCCGGGGTCGTTCATGTGTTGGATAGGAAAGCAATAGGCGGCTGCATACAGTTCGACGCAGCCTGCAGCTTTGCATGGCCAGTTCAACCACAAAGAGGAAGACAATGAAAAACCAACGTCCAGCATTGAACCGCCGAATCCTCGGCTTGTCCTTCATCGCCGCAGCGGCTTTGGCCAGCGCGACTGGTGCATGGGCACAGCCCAAGCCCATCGTGATTGGCTTGCCCATTGCGCAAAGCGGCCCTGCCGGTGTGGCCGACCACGCCGATTACCTCAATGGCGCCAAGCTCGCGGCCAAAGAAATCAACGCCGCTGGTGGCGTGAATGGCCGAAAGATTGAACTGAAGGTGTTTGACATCGACATCATGACGCCCGAAGGCACGCAGGCCACGTTCCGCAAAATGGTCGATGCCAAGGTCCAAGCGATCGCCTCGCCATTTGTGCTGATTCCTACGCCGGCCATGGAGGCGGTGGCACGCTACAAAGCGCCTTATTTGCACGGCAACACACAGCAAGCATCGCTCGATTTGGTCAAAGCCAACCCGACCAAATTCGGCCACATTTTCCAGATCGACCCGCCTGAGACTTTCTACGGCGCGGGCTTCCCGGCCTTTTTGGAGCAGCTGCAAGCCAGTGGCGCATGGAAGCCGACCAACAACAAGGTCCACATCATCCGCGAGCAAATTGCCTACACCCAAACCATCTCCAAAGCGACTGAGGCTGCGCTCAAATCCAGCAAGTTTGAGTTGGCCAAAGTCACCGACATCCAGTTTCCCGTCCAAGACTGGGGCCCGGTGCTGCAAGACATCCGCAGAACTGGCGCAGGCGTGGTGATGGTCAACCATTGGGTGGCCGCAGAACTGGCCGCGTTTGCCAAGCAGTTTGCTGCGAACCCTTTGCCCGGCGCCTTGGTTTATTTGCAATACGGCCCGTCGCAGCCTGAGTTTTTGAATTTGGCGGGCAAAGCGGCAGAGGGCTTTGTGTGGGGCACGGTGTATGGCGCTTACGCCGACAAGCAAGGCCAGGCTTTCCGCAATGCTTACCGCAAGGAATACCTGGCTTCAGGGGGTGTGATGGGCTTGGTCTATACCGGCGGAGGCTATGACACCGTCAAAATTTTGGCCCAGAACTGGAAATCAGCCGACCCTGACAACTTTGACGCGGTCAATGCAGGCTTGCGCAAGCTGACCTACCGGGGTGTGAACGGCTTTTACAGCTTCAACAACCCCCAACAAGCGCCCAAGCACTACCCCATCGAAGTCAAAGACCTTGAGCAAGGCATGGCGCACCTTTTTGTGCAGGTGCAAAACGGCCAACACCAAATCATTTCACCCAACGTCTTGAAAGAGGCCACGTTCAAGCCAGCACCCTGGATGGCCAAATAAACAGCCAGACCATGTGCCCACAAGCCGTCGCTTTGGCGCGGCTTGTGGTTTTGATTTGATTCATTCACCACCCCTGTTTGGGATTGGCCATGCTTTTTTCTTGTGACAACATCCACATGCACTTTGGTGCACGCCCGGTCTTGCAGGGCATTTCTTTGGGTGTCCACCTCAGCGAGGTGCTGGGGATTGTTGGCCCCAATGGTGCTGGCAAAACCACGCTGCTGGAGATTTTGTCGGGGCGTACAAAACCCACCCAGGGCCGCGTGCTCTTCGAAGGCCAAGACGTGACCGCCATGCCTTTGCACCAGCGTGCCCGTCATGGCCTGGCGCGGACGTACCAGTCGCCGGTGGTGCCTGAGCAACTGAGCGTTGAACAGGTCCTCAAGGCTGCACGTCAAGCCTTCACGCCTTACCTCACCTCGCACCATGCGCAATGGGCTTGCGACCAAGTGGGGCTTAGGGTCAACCCGGCCCAAATGGCTGGATCACTTGAAACACTGAACCGTCGCAAGTTGCTGTTGGCGTGCTTGCTGATGCGTAAGCCCAAGGTCTTGTTGATGGACGAACCTGCGGCCGGTTTGCTGGGTGCGGAGGTGGACGAAATTGACAACATCTTGCGTTACCTGGCCCAGCAAATGGGCTTGGGCATCATTTTGGTTGAGCACCGTTTGGAGCTCATGACGGCCATCGCGCAAAGGGTGGTCGTGCTCGATGGCGGGGAGCTGATTGCCGAAGACAAACCCCATCGGGTGTTTGACCACCCGAGGGTGAGAGCGGCTTATTTCGAGACGTCGCAGGAGGCCGTATGACCGCACCGAGCCAAGAAGTCTTGAAGGTCAGTCAGTTGTCTGCCGGTTATGGCCCGCTGACGGTATTGCACGATTTGGATTTCACCGTCCATGCGGGGGAGCGCATTGGTTTGGTGGGACTCAATGGCCATGGCAAGTCCACATTGTTCCGTGCCATCTCGGGCCTGACCGATTGGCAGCGGGGCTCAATCCAGTTGAACGGCCAAGAAATTGGTGGCACCCGCACCCAAGGCGCAGGCCGCAATACCCACCGCATCGTGCGTCTGGGTCTGGCCCACATGCCGCAAGGCGATGCGATTTTTCCGGGGCTGAGCGTGGCCCAGCACCTCGACTGCGGGGCCTACACACGGCAGGCATGGCGTGAGCGGGCGCAACGGCGCGAGTCTGTTTTGCAAATTTTCCCGCCCTTGTCCAAGTTGTTGGACGCCCCTGTGGGCAAGCTCTCCGGGGGGGAGCGGCGCATGGTTTCGCTGGCGCGTGGCCTGATGGTCGATGCCGTGCTTTATCTGGTCGATGAGCCCTCTTTGGGCCTGGCACCCAAAATCAGTCGGGCGGTGATGGAGGCTTTGATGCGGGTCGATTTACAGGGCGGCGCCATGGTGATTGCAGAGCAAAACATGTCCTTGCTTGAAGGCCGTTGCACCCGGATCCTGGGCATGCATGCCGGTCAATTAAAAGGGAGTGCCTGATGGCTGATTTTGAATTGTCGTTTGTGTTGCTGTCGGCACTGACCTTGACCTCCATTTATGGGCTGTTGGCGGTCGGCGTGTCCATCATTTGGTCGAGTCTTGGCATGCTTAACATGGCCCATGGCCTGACCTTCACCGTGGCCGGTTACGGCGCGGTGTTGGCCGCCACGCACCTCAGTGAGCACGGCGCGGTCGTCTTGTTGGCCGGCATGGGCAGTGGCATGTTGTGTGGCATGTTCATCAGCGCGGTGGCCTTTATTCCGTTGCATGACAAGCCTAACTTTGTGGTGCGCAGCCTGATAGCCACTTTGGCGCTGAGCCTCTTGGGCACGCAGGCCATGCTGTGGCTGTTTGGCCCCAGCGCCAAAAGCCTGCCGCCTTTGTTTGGCAGCGAAGCGATCGCGGTCATGGGCATGACCCTGTTGCCCGACAAGTTGGGGGCCATTGTGGTGTCTTTGGTGTTGATGCTGGCCACTTTGGTGTGGATGACGCGCAGCCGCACCGGCTTGGAGATCCGCGCCATGATGCAAAACCCCGAAGGCGCTTCTTTGGTGGGCATTGGCGTGCGAAGCACCGCCATGGCGGTGATGGCCGTGACCGGGGCCTTGGCGGGTTTGGCCGCTGTCTTGCTGTCACAAACTTATTTTGTCAGCCCGTTTTCGGGCACCACGCCGCTGATCAAAGGTTTGATTGTGGCGCTGTGTGGTGGCCTGGGCAGCATCCCGGGGGCTTTGCTGGCTGCTGCCTTGATGGGCACCCTGGAGGCTTTTACCGGCGCTTTGTTGGGCGGTCAGTATGTACTGATGACCCAATTTCTTTTCGTGATCGGTGTCCTCCTCGTCAGGCCGCGTGGCATCGCAGGCATGTTGGACCAAACGCGTGAATGACCGATATGGAGTCCACAGTGAATCAATCAAAATCTTCGCCCGTGATGTACTTGGTGGGCCGCCGCCGGTGGTGGCCTGTGCTGGGGGGGCATGGTGCCAAAGTCTGGTCACGCCTGCGTTACCCCTTTACCCGGCGCACGGTGTTGCAGCTCGAGGGTTTGTACAACCCCAAAACCTTGGCGCGTGAAAAAAAATTCGTGCACAAAGAACCCATTTGGTGGGCTTTGGGTTTGTTGGCTTTGGCCATCATCCCGCCGCTGGCGGGCATTGGGCTGGACAGCAACAGCTTGTTGTCGGCTGCGGCGATTTTTTTGCTGTATGCCGCCATCAACATTGTGTGGACGCTGATCATCGGCACGGCGGGCATCTTCTCCTTGGCCACCTTGGCCGTGGTCGGTTCTGCGGCCTACTCCGGGGCCTGGTTGTCCATCACCTTTGGTTTGCCCTGGTGGGGCATGATTGGTGTAGGGGGTGTGGTGGGCTTGCTGGCCGGCGTGGTCATTGCCATCCCCGCCACCCGCCTGGAGGGCTTTTACTACGCCTTGCTCACCTTGGGGCTGGTGGAGTTGTGCCGGGTCTCGGTGGTGCAATCCAAGGCCTTGGGTTCCGCCACAGGGGGGTTGTACGGCGCCGACTCCTATGTGCCCGACAGCTTCAGTGAAATGGGCGAATTGATGCTCAATTACTACGCTTGCTTTGTGGTGATGCTGCTGGCCTTGTTGTTGTACCGGGTCGTCAACGGCCAACGCCTGGGGCGCTTGCTGCGTGCTGCGCCCGAAAAGCAAGAGGCCTTTGCCCAGGCCATTGGCATTGATTTTCTGCGCGCACGCATTGAGGTGTTTTTGATCTCCTCGACCGCGTTGGGCTTGATTGGCGGCTTTTACGCCAGCCATTTCAAAGGGGCGTCGCCTTCCTTGTTTGGCATGGACAACCTCTTGCTGCTCTTGGCCATGATCGTGATCGGGGGCCTGGGCACAGCCCAAGGGGCCGTGGTGGGCACTTTGCTGGTGGTCGGTATTGACAAACTGTTTGTCGATTTGGGGCCGATGCGCCTGATCTTGATTGGCCTGTTGATGCTGAGCACGGTGTTGTTCACGCGCAATGGCCTGTTTGGCATGAAAGCCCAATTTGAAGCCTGGCGCGACCGCATTCGCAGCCAGGCGCGTGCCAGCCGTTCTGAACATGGAGGAGATGTGATGCCAGAGGAAGCTGTGGATATTTTGGACAAAAACGACATCGCCCATCGGCGCTTTGACAAGCGCACACGCGATGCCCTCAAACCTTTGGTGACGCCCGGTGTTTTGGAGGAGCACCGCTTGTGCCCACGCGGGCAACACAGCGACGATTTGATGCGCTTGCTCAACTATTTCCGGGTGGCCGGTTTGGAAGACAAGTACGCGCTGTTGGCCGAGGTGCCGTTTCAACGCTACAAGATCATTGCCATCTCGGGTGTGCGGGGCGTGCCGCCCCGCATGGTGGATGACAAAACCTATGGCAGCGTTGACGAGGCCTACCACGCGGTCTTTCTCAAACGTTGTCAAGACCTGCTTGAATCCTGATCCCTTTTTTCGAAAGCAATTCCATGGCG
>JAIXOX010000097.1 GCA_027486555.1 Comamonadaceae bacterium | reverse complement strand
GGGTCGCGCATGCGCAGCATGCGTTCCAGCACGCGGGCTCTGGCTTCGGGGTCGGCCTGGGTTTGTGCCACCAAGCGTTCCACCACCGTCTCGTCCATTTGCAGCTCGCCCTGGGCATCGGTGTAGACGCCATCTTTCCAATGGAAGATTTCAATGGCTTTGGACTCGAGGGTGAATGGCGTATCCCGTTTCCAGAAGTTGCTGAACAAGCCACCGCCCATGTACATGACCCAGGAACCTTCGTAGCCGGTGACGTCGGCGGAGCGCTCGTCGGGGTTGCGAAACCACAGCCGGTCGCCCGGGACATAAAAGCGGGCAGGCAAGGGGTCTTCCATGCTGCCGTATTCGATCAGAAACACCTCGTGGAACTGGCCGGAGCGCACCGCGTGGCGTTCGTTGAGTTGCTGCAACTGGGCCAGCAAAGCGGGGTGGTTCGCCTGCAACTCTTGCGCGATGCCCAGCAAGATCACATATTCGGTGGCGCGGTAGCACGAAAAGTCGTACAGCTTGCCGGTGGCCTCGGGTTGCGTGGCGGCGATCAGTGCGTTGATCAGGGGGCGACCTGGCTTGAGGATGAAGCCGGGTTCTTCTGCATAGTGCCAATCGGCCTCGGGGCGTTCGGCCGCTTCGGTTTTGAAGGCCAGCGCGGTCAATCGGGCGGCCAAGGCCATGTTGCGCCGCACCCGAACGTGTGACTTCAGGGCCTCCAAGTCGCGGAATGCAAAGCGATGGGGCGAGCCCAGCAGGGCCACCCAAATTTCGCGTTCCAAGGCCCACGCCCCATTGGCGTGGTCAGCCGTGTTGGCTGGCCCCAGGGAAGTGCGCAAGTTCAGGCTGTTGAATCCGGGCATGTGGGTTTGCTGGAATTCGGGCCGTAAGCTGGACACCAGGGCCACCGTACCGTCTTCCAGGGGCACACTCAAAGTCTGAACAGCCGACTGAAGGCCCCATTCCCGAAGGTCCGCGCTCAGTTGTGCTGCCAAGCGATCGGCTTGATCGGCGGGTGTGCGGGTGAGCTCAATGCCGCCTTCCAGTGTCTGAAGGGCAAGCCAGGCGGTCGAACAATTCATGTCGCCTATTTTGCCCCTGCAATTGCAAGGTTTTTCCTAGGGATTACACCCAATTTTCATATGGAAATTCAGCGTTTCAGGCGAAGGTGACCCAGTCCTTGTGCGCGTCGCTGTCCAGGTGCGGCAAGGTGTTGTAAGTCAGCAGCATGTGCCGCTTGGGGTTGAACACAAACTCGGTCAGCGCCGTGTTGCGGATGCGCAGGTTCAGCTCGATGGTGGTCTCGGGCGGGGTGCCCAGCACGCGGCCCACGGCGGTGGAGATGGGGCCGCCGCTCGAGACGATCATCACGTCGCCGGAGTGGTTTTGCCGCACATGGTCCAGCGCCGCCTCGATGCCGCCCACAAAGTCGGCGTAGCTGGTCATGCCACGCGGCTGGGTGCGACCCGCCATCCAGGCCTGCAGCGCATCGCGCAGCAGGCGAAAGTGGTGGCGGTACAGCTCGGGGGTGTCGGGCTTGGCCAGCGGCTCGGGATGGATGGACTCGATCAGCGCGTGGCTGTCGTATTCGTTCAGGCCTGGCCACACCGCCGGGGTGTGCGGCAAGCCCGCGCCCTCGGCAATGCCTTCCCAGGTTTGGCGGTGGCGCTTCAAACTGCCCATCATCACGGCCTCGATGGGTTGGTCCTGAAGTTTGGGCCGCAGGTATTCACCCAAGCGCACGGCTTGCTGCCGGCCCAGTGGGCTGAGTTGATCGTAGTCATCGGCCCCGAAAGAGGCTTGTCCATGGCGGACCAGATAGAGAGTTCCCATGGGCGTCTATTGTGCTGGTGGACGTGCGCCGGTTTTGTCCCAAGAGCGACCTGGCGTTTCTGGTCTGGAATGGGTCAGCCATTGGCGTCAGGATTGACGCGCTTGCTGAGTTTTCATGGCGGCAAAGAGTTGGGTCCTGAGGCCTTCAGGTGCGGTTTTGCAGCACCTGGCACAAGGTGCTGGCGTCCACATTGCCGCCGCACAAGGTGGTGCCCACCACTTGCCCGCGCAGTTTTTCGCGTTCGGACCACGCGGCGGCAAAACTGGCAGCGCCTGCACCTTCGGCCAAGTTGTGGGTGTCGGTGTACAGGTCGCGCATGGCTTGGGCCACTTGTGCATCGCTGACCTGAACCACGCGGTCCAATCCAGCCTGCAAAATGGCCAGCGCTTGAGGGTCGGCGCGGCGCACCGCCATGCCATCGGCCAGCACGGTGCTGACCGGGGCTTCGACCACGCAGTTTGCCGCCATCGAATCGAGGTAAGTGGTGGCGTGTGCGCTGACCACGCCCACCACCTTGACAGGGTGGCCAAGCGCTTGTTTGGCCGCCAAGGCGGCGCAGGCACCCGAGCCGAGGCCAATAGGTACATAAAGCACATCGAGCGCAGGGACAGCCTGAAAAAACTCGAGCCAACCAGTGGCCACGCCGAGCACCAAGGCTGGGTGGTAGCTGGGCACCATGTGCGCACCGCTTGCCTGTGCCAGGCTCAAAGCGTGTTCGCGGGCGGCCTGGAAGTCATGACCCTGTTCGATGAGCTGCGCACCTAGCGCCCGCATGGCGGCATTCTTCTCTGCGGAGTTGCCCAGTGGTACGACGATGGTGCAGGCCACGCCGTGGCGTGCTGCCGCATAAGCGATGCTCTGGCCATGGTTGCCCCGGGTGGCGCTGATCACTTTGGGGGGCATCTGGCCTGAGCGGGCCAAGTGTTCAAAGTAAGTCAAACCACCGCGCACCTTGAAGGCGCCCACGGGGGTGTGGTTTTCATGCTTGACCCAGCAGTCGGTGCCCAGCCGCTGGCTCAGGGTGTTCCACCGGTACTGGGGGGTGGGGCCAAAGGCCGCGTAGATGGTTTGCGTGGCTGCTTGGATTTGGGCCAGTGTGGGCAGATCAGTGTGCATGGTGGCTCCGGCAGTTCAAGGTTTGGGGTTCAGGGGGTCACAGACTGACGCTGCCTTGGATGCAGTCGACCACATCGCCACCCACCCAGACTTGGCCTTGCGGGTCTTGCGACAGAAACACCTGACCTGCGCGCCCCAGAATCGTGCCTTGGCGGGCGCTGTAGCTAGCAGGCATGTGGCCGTCGGCCATCAGCCATTGCGCCAGCGATGCGTTCAGGCTGCCGGTGACCGGGTCTTCGGCGATGCCCACGGGGGCGGCGAAGGCACGCACTTCTAAATTGGTCGGGTCGTTGGCGATGCGGGTGGACGGTGCAAAGGCGCGGGCTTCGCGGTTGGCGCGGCGGATCAGGCCAGGTGCCTCGATGGCTTCGGGCGCCTGCCGCCTGGCCGCCACGCCGACTTTGGTGCCCAACTTTTTCAGGGTGGCGTGATCAGGCTCCAGGGTCAGCACCGCGGCCACATCATGGACCAGCAGGCCCAGCCAGTGCGGGCCGTTGTTCAGGTGTTGGGCGGCTATCACTTCAGATGCGTCCAGCCCCAATGCCGCCAGCACCGGGCCGAGATCTTCGGCCGAAATGTCTGATCGGGTCAGCGTTGGTGCTGCAAAAGCCCAGCGCTCGCCCAGCTGCTTCAGGGTCACCAGGCCAACGCCGCATTCCTGTATCAGCACGCCTGCTTGCCGTGGCGTGTTGCCAGCCTTCAGCCAGGCATGGGCTGTGCCCAGTGTGGGGTGACCTGCAAAGGGCAGCTCAGCCCCAGGCGTGAAGATGCGCACCCGGTAATCGGCCCCGCCTGCGGCCCCTTCGGGCGTGGGCGGCAGCACAAAGGTGGTTTCGCTCAGCTGCGTCCAGGCGGCAAAGGTTTGCATTTGGGCGTCGCTCAGACCCGTGCCATCGAGCACCACGGCCAGCGGGTTGCCCAGAAAGGCGGTGTCGGTGAAGACGTCGACTTGTTGGAAGGGGCGTTGTTTCATGGGTGAGGCTTGGTCAGGTGGCTAAAAAAGACAGGCTTGAGCCTTGGACAGTTCATTCGTGGGCTGCCCTTACTGCCGTGGTACGGGCTTGACTTGCTCTGTCAGAGTGACTCACGGATCGCCGCCGCCAACGCGGCCATGCCGGTGTTGATCTGGTCCACGGTGGCGGTCACAAACGACAGGCGCAGCGTGTTTTCGTTGGCGGCCCCGGCGTAAAACGCCGAGCCGGGCACAAATGCCACGCCTTTTTCAACCGCTTTGTCCAGCAGGGGAATGGCTTTGAGGCCCTGGGGCAGTTGGACCCACAGGAACATGCCGCCCACAGGGCGGTTCCAGCTCAGGCCAAGGCCGGCCATTTCGCGGTCAAGCGCGGCGAGCATCGCTTCGCATTGCTGCTTGTAGAGCGCGCGGATGGTGGGCACATGGCGCTCGATGAAGCCGTCTTTGAGCACCTCGGCCACCACGCGCTGGTTGAAGCTGGGCGTGTGCAGGTCGGCCGCTTGTTTGGCTTGCAGCAGTTTGGGGTAGAGCGCTTTGGGTGCGACCAAATAACCCAGACGCAGGCCGGGCGCCAAAATTTTGGAGAACGAACCCAGGTAAACGCTGCCTTCAGGGTGGCGCGAGCTGAGTGAGGGCGCGGGGGGCGCGTCAAACCAGAGGTCGCCATAGGGGTTGTCTTCGATGATGGGCAAGCCAGACTTGAGGGCCACCTGCGCCACGGCGGCGCGGCGTTCTTCGGTCATGGTGCGGCCGGTGGGGTTCTGGAAGTTGGGCAGCAGGTACACAAAGCGGGCTTTGTCCGCTCCGCTGCCGACTTTGGCGCGCAGGTCGGCCGGGTCCACGCCGTGGTCGTCGCTGTTGACCGACACGGCCACAGGCTCCATGGGCGTGAAAGCTTGCAGTGCGCCCAGGTAGGTGGGGGTTTCGACCAGGATGCGGCTGCCCGCGTCGATCAGGATTTTGGCAACCAAGTCCAGGCCTTGCTGGCTGCCGGTGGTGATCAGCACCTGGTCGGGGCTGATCTTCATGCCTTGCTTGAGCAGGTCTTGCGCGACCCATTCGCGCAAGGGCGCGTAGCCTTCGCTGGCGGCGTATTGCAAGGCGGCTTTGCCGTCATTTCTGAGCACCCGCTCGCTGGCTTCGCGCATGGCGTCGATGGGGAAAGTCAGGGGCGAGGGCAGGCCGCCGGCAAAGCTGATGATGCCGGGTTTTTCGGTGACTTTCAGGATCTCGCGGATCACCGAGGGGTTCATTTTTTCGGCGCGTCGGGCCAGTGTCCAGTTCATGTGTTTCTCCTTGGCTTGTATTTATGTTTTGAGTGGGGTGTTGGCCATGCGCCGGCCCATGAAAACCGTTAACACCACAAGCAGGGCAAAGCCCAGCGTCATCGCATCCAGCGATTCTCCCAGTAAAGGCACGGCCGCCAGAATGCTGATGAAGGGCTGCAGCAATTGAAGTTGGCTCACGCGCAATGGACCGCCTATCGACAGGCCTCGAAACCAGGCAAAAAACCCGGCCCACATCGAGAAAACGCCCACGTACAGCAGGGCCAGCCACGATATGGGTGCTATTGACAGGTCGGGCCAGGTGAGCCATGCCCCGGGCAGTGTGATGGGCAAGGCCATGACGCAGACCCAGCTGATGACTTTCTCAGCACCCAGGCTGGCAGTGACCTTGGTCCCGGCGACATAGCCCAGCGAAGCAGCCACCACTGCCCCCACCAGCAGCGTGTCGGCCCAGGTCAGGCCAAAGCCCTGTCCCATTTGTGCGGCTCGCAGCACGCTGTAGAACCCGACCAAGGCGCTGCCCAAAGCGGCAAACACCCAAAACCCCATCCGAGCGCGTTGGTGCATGAGCCAGGCCGCCGCCGCTGCGGTGGCCAGCGGCAGCAAGGCGGTGATCACGGCGGCATGGCTGGCTGTGACGTGGCGCAGCGCCCAGCCCAGCAGCAGCGGGTAGCCCACCACATTGCCCACCAATGCCAGCAGCAAGGACCCCCGTTGCACAGGTGTTGGCCAGGGTGCCCGCACTGCCAGCAAGTAAATAAGGGACAGGCCGCCAGCCAAAGCGGCCCGCCCCCAAGTCACGAACCATGGCGAAAGCTGGGGGGCATCGACGGTGCCCGTCGCCAGCCTCGTCATGGGAAGGGTCAGGCCAAAAATGATGACACCCAGCAGGCCCAGCCACAGGCCGCGTGTTTCGTTGCTCATGCGTTTCATGGGGTGGTTCAGGTGGTGCTTTGGCGCAAACCATTGAACAGCCACGCCACGGTGGCCAGCAGCGTTACCGCCATACAGCGATTGAACACCAGCAACCGGCGTCCATGCGCCAACCAGTGCCGCAGCATTGAGCCCGCCAGTGCGTAGGTCAGGTTGCTCACAAAACCATAGGCCACCATGATGGGCAAAAGCACCAGCGTGCGTTCTGTGGCGTCATCTCGCCCAGCCACCCAACCTGCCACGATGGCCAGGGCGAGCATCCAAGCTTTGATGTTGAGAAACTGCAGGCCTACGCCTTGCACAAAACCTACCTGCAGCTTGGCGCTGTCGGCTTGCTGCAAGCTGCCGCTGTGCCACAGGCGCGAGGCCAGCCACAGCAAATACCCATTGCCCAGCACCACAATGCCCCAGCGCAGGGGCGGCCAAGCCAGCACCAGACCGCCCAGTCCGGTCGCGCACAGGGCGAACAGCAGGCCCCAGCCCACAGGCACCGCGCACACAAAGTGCATGGCGCGGCGCAAGCCGTGGTTGGCGGCCATGGCGGTCGACAAGGTGGTGTTGGGTCCGGGGGTGAAGCTGCTCACGGTGGCGAGCACCAGCAGGGCACTGAGTTCTGAAGCGGTCATGCTGATGAATGTAGTGCTGAAATGAGTACAGTATCGGTACAGTTTGCAAGTTCATTTTGAAAACTGTACTGCCCTGCCTGACCACACACTTCATTGAATGCCGCCCATGTCTTTGCTCAGCCGTGAATCCACCCAGCCCCTGACCGAGCAGCTCGCGCAGCGCTTTGTGACGCGCATGCGCGATCAGTTGTGGGTCTCGGGTGCGCGTTTGCCTTCGGTGCGGCAATGCGCCCAAGTGCATGGCGTAAGTGCCTCCACCGTGGTGACTGCCTACGACTGGCTGGTGGCGCAGGGTTGGGTGGAGGCGCGCCCGAACCGGGGGTTTTTTGTGCGCGACCGGGCCCACCGCACGCCGCCTGCGCCCGTTGTGGCTGGGGGTGTGTTGCCCAGTTCGCCACCTGTGAATGCTGCAAGCTTGATTCGGGGCATGTTCCACCAGCCCAGCGCCGAGCCACAACCGGGTATGGGCGTTTTCCCTCCAAATTGGCTGGATGCCGATTTTTTACAGGCGGCTTTGCGCAAAGTGGTGAGCAGCCCAGCTTTGCGCGAATCGTCCTTGCGCTACGGTGAGCCGCAAGGGGACACCGGTTTGCGCGAAGCCCTCTCGTCCAAGCTGGCCACCATGGGTTTGCACGCCGCGCCTGACCAGCTCATCACCACCGTGGGGGCCACCCATGCGCTGGACATCATCAGCCGTACCTTGTTGCGCCCCGGTGATTGCGTGATGGTGGAGGAGCCCGGTTGGGCCATTGAATTTGCCCGCTTGCAAAACCTGGGTGTGCGCATCTTGCCTGTGCCACGTTTGGAGACTGGGCCGGACCTGGATGTGGTGGAACGTTATGCGCAGTTGCATGCACCCAAGATGATGGTCAGTGTGTCGGTCTTGCACAACCCCACAGGGTATGGCTTGTCCTTGCCTTGTGCGCACCAGTTGGTGAATCTGGCGCACCGCTACAACTTCCATGTGGTCGAAGACGACACTTACGGGCACATGGCCCCGGCCCATGCGGTGCGGCTGTCGGTGCTCGATGGCTTGCAAAAAACCATTTACGTGAGCGGCTACGCCAAAATCCTCGCGCCCAGCTGGCGCGTGGGTTACTTGGCGGCTCCGGCCGATTTAAAAGATGCTTTTTTGGACACCAAGCTTTTGTCCACACTCACCACGCCAGTTTTATTTGAAAAGGCGCTGGCGCTGTGCCTGACGCAAGGCGCGATCCGCAGGCATACCGAGCGTTTGTCGCAATTGTTGGACGCCGCACGCAGCCGCAGCGTGAAGCTGGCGCTGGCACACGGATGCCAGTTTGTAGCGCCTCCTCAGGGCCTGTTTGGCTGGGTGGATGCGGGTGTGGATACCGATTTACTGGCGCTGCGCATGCACGATGCCGGGTACCTGTTGGCCCCCGGCTCTTTGTTCCATGCTGACCGAAGACCGGGTTCCTTGATGCGGGTGAACTTTGCCAGTACCCAAGAAGACAAGTTCTGGCGAGCCTTGGTCAAGACACGCGCCGGACTGTTGTAAGTGCAACAGCGCTCAGCGGGCCGATAAGATTTCCCAGCGCTCCATGGCCTCCAGCAACACATCGTCGATTTCTGTGTCCCGCTTGAACAACTTTTGTGCCAAACCCGGGTCGCGCTGGTAAATGCTGCCATCCGCCAGTTGTCCGCGGGCCTGCGCCTGTTCTTTTTCCAGTGCTTCGATTTTGGCGGGCAACTCGGCCAACTCGCGTTGCTCTTTGTAGCTGAGTTTGCTGCGAGCTGCAGCGACCGGGGCGGCAACAGCAGTCGTGACGGCAGTGGCTGCAGCCAAAGGCGTCGAGCCACTGCGCTGCGCTGCTTGTGCCCGAATCGCCTGAGCGCGCTTGGATTGGACCAGCCAGTCTTGCACCGAACCTTCGTATTCGCGCCACAGGCCCGGCTGGTCCGGGGCGCTTTCGCAGGCGATGATGCCAGTCACCACGTTGTCCATGAAGGCCCGGTCGTGGCTGACCAGGAACACGGTGCCTTCGTAGTTTTGCAACAGCTCTTCCAGCAGCTCCAGGGTTTCGATATCCAAGTCGTTGGTCGGTTCGTCCAGCACCAGCACGTTGGCTGGGCGGGCAAACAAGCGCGCCAACAACAGGCGGTTGCGCTCGCCGCCTGACAGCGAGCGCACAGGCGAGGTGCCGCGTGCGGGCGAGAACAAGAAGTCGCCCAGATAGCTCTTGACGTGCTGGCGCTTGTTGCCAATTTCGATCCATTCGCTGCCGGGGCTGATGAAGTCTTCCAGCGTGGCGTCCAGGTCCAGGGCATCGCGCATTTGGTCAAAATAGGCCACTTCCATCTTGGTGCCGCGCCGCACTTCACCGCTGTCGGCTTCAAGCTCGCCCAAAATCAGTTTGAGCAAGGTGGTTTTGCCCGCGCCATTGGGGCCCAGCAGGCCAATCTTGTCGCCGCGCAGCAAAGTGCCGGTGAATTTCTGGATCACGGTGCGCACACTGCCGTCGGGCTGGGTGAAGCTTTTGGTCACGTCGGTCAATTCGGCCACCAACTTGCCGCTGGGCACGCCCGATGCCACCTCCATCCGCACGTTGCCCACTTTTTCACGGCGTGCAGCACGTTCCCCGCGCAGATTTTGCAGCCGCGTGATGCGGCTTTGGCTGCGGGTGCGGCGCGCCTCCACGCCTTTTCTGATCCAGATTTCTTCTTGGGCCAGCAGTTTGTCTGCCTTGGCCTGGATCACGGCTTCTTGGGCGAGTTGCTCTTCTTTTTGAACTTGGTAGGCGGCGTAATTGCCCGGGTAGGGGCGCAGCTTGCCGCGGTCCAACTCCACAATGCGGGTAGCGATGCGGTCCAAAAAAGCACGGTCATGGGTGATGGCGATCACGCTGCCATTGAAGTCAATCAACAAGTCCTCCAGCCAGGTGATAGCGTTCAGATCCAGGTGGTTGGTGGGCTCGTCCAATAAGAGGACGTCAGGACGGGTCACCAAAGCTTGAGCCAAGGCCACACGCTTGCGCATCCCCCCTGACAGCGATTGAACGACCGCATTCGGATCCAGTTGCAGGCGTTGCAGGGTTTCGTCCAGCCGTTGCTCCCAGCTCCAGCCATCGCGCGATTCGATTTGGCCCTGCAAAGTGTTCAAGTCTCCCCTGCTGTTCGTGTAATCGTCGATCCATTGCACTACCTCGGCCAAGCCTTCCCGCACAGACTCAAAAATGGTGTGCTCAGCCAACAGGATGGGCTCCTGAGCCACGTAAGCGATGCGAACACCTTGCTGCACATGCAAGTTACCGTCATCTGGCCGTTCCATGCCCGCCAGTATCTTGAGCAATGACGATTTGCCTGTGCCGTTGCGACCAATCAAACCGATGCGCTCGGAAGTCTCCAAAGAGAAGTCCGCGTGATCAAGGAGGGCGACGTGGCCAAAAGCCAGAGACGCGTTCAGGAGTGTAAGTAATGCCATGGGTCCATTATCCGGGGGCGGCAGCAAAAAAGAGCCGAAAATCACAAAAAGATCGTTGAGGGCCCAAATACCGTGTCATAATCGAGGGCTTCGCTGCAGACTATGCAGCTTTCGAAAGAAAGCCAAATGACAGCGGTAGAGAGGTTTTTGAAATGATCTTTAGGATCAAATTAATTTTCAAACAACTGATGCGGTCCAAAAAACTGTGACATAATTCAAGGCTTCGCTGATCGCAGCGAGGCAAGATGAGGTGATGAAAGTTGCCTGTGGTTCTTTAAAAATATACAGCCGATAAGCGTGGGCGTTTGATGGTGATTGCCAAGTTCTTCGGAACTT
>JAIXOX010000135.1 GCA_027486555.1 Comamonadaceae bacterium | reverse complement strand
GCGAGGCTTATCGCGACGAGGGCGTCGCTCCTACAGGGGCAATGCCCTGCATGTTGTGGGAGCCCCGCCCTCGGGGCGATGGGTGGTGGTCTGCGAGGCTTATCGCGACGAGGGCGTCGGTCCTGCAGGGTAATGCGTGGATGCAAACATCATCGGGCCGGATCAATAAGCGTTCTTGAGGCAGATGGGCGCTCGTTGTAAGTGGCGCAGTCGAAAAAAAACCATCCCGAGGGATGGTTTTTTCAGGTGTCGAAAGCCTTCGCTTACGCAGCTGAGGCCAGTGCCGCATTGAAAGTCGGGCTGGGGCACATGATGGCCTTCAGCTTTTCCTGCGACGGGTAGTAGTAACCGCCGATGTCGACAGGGTGGCCCTGAACGGCGTTGAGTTCATCGACGATGGTGTTTTCTTGCTCGGTCAGTGTTTGGGCCAGCGGTGCGAACTTGGCCTGGAGTTCCAGGTCGTCCGTTTGCGCAGCCAACTCTTGCGCCCAGTACATGGCCAAATAGAACTGGCTGCCGCGGTTGTCCAGTTGACCTGTCTTGGGCGAGGGGTTCTTGTTGTTGTCCAACAGTTTGCCCGTGGCTGCGTCCAGTGTTTTGGCCAGGATTTTGGATTTGTTGTTGCTGGTTTTGATGCCCAGGTCTTCCAAAGACACGGCCAGTGCCAAAAATTCGCCCAGAGAGTCCCAGCGCAGGTGGTTTTCTTCCACCAGTTGCTGCACATGCTTGGGGGCTGAGCCGCCCGCACCGGTCTCGTACATGCCGCCGCCAGCCATCAAAGGCACCACCGACAGCATCTTGGCCGAGGTGCCCAGTTCCATGATCGGGAACAAGTCGGTCAGGTAGTCGCGCAGGATGTTGCCGGTGGCGCTGATGGTGTCCAGGCCGCGCACGACGCGTTCCAGGGTGTAACGCATGGCGCGCACTTGGCTCATGATCTGGATTTCCAGACCGGCCGTGTTGTGCTCATGCAGGTACATCTTCACTTTGGTGATGAGTTGAGCTTCGTGAGGGCGGTACTGGTCGAGCCAGAACACCACGGGCATGCCCGAGTTGCGAGCGCGGGTCACGGCCAGCTTGACCCAGTCACGAATCGCAGCGTCCTTGACCTGGCACATGCGCCAGATGTCGCCCGCTTCGACGTTTTCGCTCAGCAGCACTTCGCCGGTGTTGATGTCGGTGATGTTGGCCACGCCGTCTTCGGAGATTTCGAAAGTCTTGTCGTGTGAGCCGTATTCTTCGGCTTGCTGGGCCATCAGGCCGACGTTGGGCACGGTGCCCATGGTCTTGGGGTCGAAGGCGCCGTGCCATTTGCAGAAGTTGATCATCTCCTGGTAAATGCGGGCAAAAGTCGACTCGGGCATCACGGCCTTGACGTCTTTCAAGCGGCCGTTGGCGTCCCACATCTTGCCGCCGTTGCGGATCATGGCGGGCATGGAGGCGTCCACGATGATGTCGTTGGGCGAGTGGAAGTTGGTGATGCCCTTGGCCGAGTCCACCATGGCCAGTTCGGGACGGTGCTCGTGGCAGGCGTGCAGGTCGCGCTTGATTTCGTCTTGTTTGGACTGGGGCAGGGCGGTGATCTTGCCGTACAGATCGGCCATGCCGTTGTTGACGTTCACACCCAGTTCTTTGAACAGGGCCTCGTGTTTTTCAAAGGCTTCTTTGTAGAAGATCTTGACGCAGTGGCCGAACACGATGGGGTGCGACACCTTCATCATGGTGGCCTTGACGTGCAGCGAGAACATCACGCCGGTTTTGCGTGCGTCTTCGATTTCCTTTTCATAGAACTCGTACAAAGCCTTTTTGCTCATGAACATGCTGTCAATGACTTCACGGTCGAGCAGGGAAACTTTGGGTTTGAGGACGATGGTTTTGCCGCTGGCCGTGATCAGTTCCATCCTCACCTCGCGGGGGCGGTCCAGGGTCATGGATTTTTCGCCATGGTAAAAGTCACCGGCATGCATGTGCGAGACGTGCGAGCGCGAGGCCTGGCTCCACTCGGCCATGCTGTGCGGGTTTTTGCGGGCGAACTCTTTCACAGCGCGGGGGGCGCGGCGGTCAGAGTTGCCTTCGCGCAGCACGGGGTTCACGGCAGAGCCAGTGCATTTGGAATAACGGGCCTTGATGGCTTTTTCTTCGTCGGTTTTGGGGTTCTCGGGGTAGTCGGGCAGGGCATAGCCTTTGCCTTGAAGTTCTTTGATGGCCAACACCAACTGACCGACCGAGGCGCTGATGTTGGGCAGTTTGATGATGTTGGTGCTGGGCAAGAGTGTCAACTTGCCAAGCATCGACAGG
The DNA here is from genome assembly GCA_027486555.1 of Comamonadaceae bacterium. Lineage (GTDB taxonomy): Bacteria > Pseudomonadota > Gammaproteobacteria > Burkholderiales > Burkholderiaceae_C > Limnohabitans_A. Next base: position 68,117 of record JAIXOX010000135.1, on the reverse strand, counting down.
TTGTCGGGTGCTTTTTGTTCAGGCGGAAGAAGGTCCGAGAATTCACCCAAAATACGGCCGGCTAACGAAATATCGCTGGTCTCAATTTCAATGCCTGCGGGTTGAGTGAACGTGCGAATGATGGGCAAGAAGGATGCAGTGGCCAACAAGGGGGCTTCATCCGTCAGGGTGTAAATGATTTTGGAGCGGGCTGTAGGCATGGTCATCGTGGTTCTGTTTTTTACAGGATGAAAAGTGAGACCACTATCTTAAACCAAGCATGCCCTCAGCTTCCTGACGAAATCCTTGGTTTTTGTCCGGTGTTTATCTGGTGCTTTTTCGGTGTTATTGGACGTTTGTACCGCGCACTCACTGGTTGCTGACCTGCTTCAGAGCCTGCTTTGATGCGGTGTTTTTGTGGGAAAATCGAGTTTGATTACTTTTTTAATCCAGCACGGTCAATGTCCGGCTTTTTGTATTGAATTTCATGGTTCAGATCACGCTCCCCGACGGTTCTTTGCGCGAGTTTCCAGGCCCGGTCACCGTTGCCGAAGTCGCTTTATCCATTGGCGCAGGCTTGGCCAAAGCGGCTTTGGGCGGCAAAGTCAATGGCCAGTTGGTTGACACCAGCTTCAGCATGTCGGCCCATGCCAACTTGGCCATCGTCACCGCCAAAGACCCCGAAGGCTTGGAGCTGATTCGCCACTCAACGGCCCACTTGTTGGCATACGCCGCCAAAGATTTGTTTCCTGAGGCGCAAGTCACCATCGGACCTGTCATTGACAACGGCTTTTATTACGACTTTTCGTACAGCCGATCCTTCACGCCTGAAGACTTGGTGGCCATTGAAAAGCGCATGACCGACTTGGCCAACAAGGACGAGCCTGTGGTGCGTCGTGTTTTGCCTCGCGATGAGGCTGTAGCGCATTTCAAATCCATGGGCGAGCACTACAAAGCCGAAATCATTGGCAGCATCCCCGCTGATCAAGAGGTCAGTTTGTACCGTGAAGGCGCTTTCGAAGACCTTTGCCGTGGCCCGCACGTTCCCAGCACCGGCAAGCTCAAGCATTTCAAACTCATGAAAGTGGCGGGCGCCTATTGGCGCGGTGACAGCAAAAACGAAATGCTGCAACGCGTTTACGGTACAGCTTGGGCCAGCAAGGAGGACTTGCAGCTGTACCTGTCCCGTTTGGAGGAAGCTGAAAAGCGCGACCACCGCAAACTGGGTCGCGAGTTGGATTTGTTCCACATTGACGAGCATTCGCCTGGCACTGTTTTTTGGCACCCCAAGGGTTGGACAGTGTGGCAAGAGGTGGAGCAGTACATGCGGCGCGTTTACCGTGATAACGGCTACCTTGAAGTCAAAGGCCCGCAAATCTTGGACCAAAAATTGTGGGAAAAAACTGGCCATTGGGACAAGTACCGCGAGAACATGTTTGTGACCGAGTCCGAAAAGCGCAACTACGCTTTGAAGCCCATGAATTGCCCGGGGCACATCATCATCTTCAAGCAAGGGATCAAAAGCTACCGCGATTTACCACTTCGTTTTGGTGAGTTTGGCCAATGCCACCGCAACGAGCCTTCGGGTGGTTTGCACGGCATCATGCGGGTACGTGCATTCACTCAAGACGATGGCCATATTTTTTGCACCGAAGACCAAATACAAGGTGAAGTGGTTGCTTTCACCAAGTTGCTGCAAAACGTCTACAAAGACTTTGGCTTCACAGACATCATCTACAAGCTCTCCACCCGACCTGAAAAACGCATTGGCACGGAAGAAAGCTGGGATCGTGCTGAAAACGCTTTGGCTGAAGGATTGCGTGCCTCGGGATGCGAATTTTCTTATTTGCCGGGGGAGGGGGCGTTTTATGGCCCCAAAATTGAATACACCTTGAAAGATGCGATCGGTCGTGAATGGCAGTGCGGCACCATCCAAGTAGACCCCAACTCGCCCGAGCGCCTGGACGCTGAGTTTGTGGGGGAAGACGGTTCGCGTCATTGCCCCATCATGCTGCACCGTGCCATCGTCGGCAGTTTGGAGCGCTTCATCGGTATTTTGATCGAGCAGCATGCGGGCGCCTTGCCAACATGGCTTGCGCCTTTGCAGGTGTCAGTGCTCAACATCACCGATGCACAGTCCGATTACTGTCGCGAAATAGCTGAAAAACTGCAAAAGTCAGTGTCAAATCAAGGCCTTAGGGTTGAATTGGACCTTCGTAACGAGAAAATCACGTATAAAATACGAGAGCATTCGTTGCAAAAGCTGCCCTTTATACTTGTCGCAGGTGACAAAGAAAAGGCAGCAGGTACCGTCGCAGTGCGCGCCCGAGGCAACAAAGACCTCGGTGTGATGTCGATCGATGCGTTCATTGAACTCATTGCTGCCGACATCGCTTCTAAAGCCTGAAGGTGAGTTTCGCCGCAAGCTTTGGCCCGTGGGCACAAAGATGGATGGGCTGCATGTCGCAGTTTTGTTCCGTAAAGGATTGAGTCATCGCTACCGAATTTCGTGATCGTCGCCACCGCGAAGAACGTAAACACCGTTTGAACCGTGAAATCATGGCCCCAGAGGTCCGTGTTTCCGGCCCTGAAAATGAGCCCATGGGCATTTTGTCCTTGGGCGAAGCCCTGCGACTTGCAGGTGAGATGGATGTGGATCTGGTTGAAATTGCCGCCACCGCCAATCCACCCGTTTGTCGTTTGATGGACTACGGCAAGTTCAAGTACCAAGAGCAAAAGCGAGCGGCAGAAGCCAAAGCCAAGCAAACGGTCATTGACATCAAAGAAGTCAAGTTCCGCCCGGGCACGGACGACGGTGACTACAACATCAAAATGCGCAACATCCGGCGATTTTTGGCAGATGGCGACAAGTGCAAGATCACCTTGCGTTTCCGTGGCCGTGAGATCACACACCAGGAGTTGGGCATCGACTTGCTCAACCGTATTCGCGACGAGTTGGCCGATTCGATCACCGTGGAGCAGTTTCCCAAATTGGAAGGCCGCCAGATGATCATGATGATTGCACCGGGCCGCAAAAAACCGGCCAGCGGCAAACCCGCCGACGCAGCAGCACCTGCGGAGTCGGTGTAAAAGAGAATTTGACCTGCCTGCGGGTGGGTCAGGTCGGAAGTCACTTTCGGGTGACTTTTGTTAAAAGTGGCTCGGGGCCAACAAGGCTGCAAAGTTTTTGCAGACGCCTCACGAGCACAATTAAAGGAGCATTGATATGCCCAAGATGAAGACCAAAAGCAGTGCTAAAAAGCGCTTCCGTGTTCGTCCCGGTGGAACCGTTAAACGCGGCCAAGCCTTCAAACGTCACATCCTGACCAAGAAGACCACCAAAAACAAGCGCCACCTTCGCGGTGCTGTGTCTGTGCATGAGACCAATATGGGTCACATCGCGCAAATGCTGCCCATGGCTGGCCTGTAATTACTGACGAACAAGGAGAATAAATATGCCTCGCGTTAAACGTGGTGTAACGGCACGCGCCCGTCACAAGAAAGTTTTGGCCCTTGCAAAAGGTTTCCGCGGTCGCCGCGGCAATGTCTTCCGTATCGCCAAACAGGCGGTGATGAAGGCTGGCCAGTACGCCTACCGTGACCGCCGCACCAAAAAGCGTGTGTTCCGTCAGTTGTGGATTGCCCGTATCAACGCTGCCTCGCGTGAATGCGGTCTGACCTACAGCCAGTTCGCCAACGGCCTGAAGAAGGCTGCCATCGAAATCGACCGCAAGATGCTGGCGGACATCGCCGTGCATGACAAGGCCGCTTTTGCTGGCATCGTGAACCAAGTCAAAGCCAAATTGGCCGCAGCTTGAGTCCATGAGTGACATGGGTCCTCGGGCCTGTGCCACGCACTCGATCAAAGGGATTGAGGCTCACAAAAGCTTCAATCCCTTTTTTATTACCAAACTCACAGATCACTCAACGATCTCCCTTACCATGAACGAGCTGGACACCCTGGTCGAATCCGCCCGCCAGAGTTTTGCGCAGGCACTGACACCTGCTGACCTCGAAAACGCCAAGGCCCAGTTTCTGGGCAAAGCCGGTCGCCTCACCGAGCTGATGAAGGGCATGGCCGCTCTGAGCGTGGAAGACAAAAAAACCCGCGGCGCCGCCATCAACATCGCCAAGCAGGCGATCGAGGCTGCGCTGAACGCGCAACGCCAGGCCTTGGCCGACGCAGAATTGCAAGCCCAGCTCAAGGCCGAAGCGCTTGATGTGACGCTGCCGGGACGCAGTGCCAACTCAGGTGGTTTGCACCCTGTCTCGCTCACGCTGGAGCGGGTCGAAAACATTTTTGGCTCGATGGGCTTCGAAGTGGCCCAAGGCCCCGAGATCGAGACCGACTGGTTCAACTTCACCGCGCTCAACACGCCCGAAGACCACCCCGCCCGTTCCATGCACGACACCTTCTACGTCGAGGGCGGTCACCTGCTGCGCACACACACCAGCCCGATGCAGATCCGCCATGCGGTGCAGCACGTCAAGCGTTACCGCAACCAAATCGACGCCGGTCAAGCGATGCCCGAGATCCGTGTCATTGCCCCAGGCCGCACCTACCGAGTGGACAGCGATGCCACCCATTCGCCCATGTTCCACCAGTGCGAAGGCCTGTGGATTGGCGAAAACGTGAGCTTCAAGGACCTCAAGGTTGTGGTCACCGATTTCTGCCGCACCTTTTTTGAAAGCGACGACCTGGTGCTGCGCTTTCGTCCCAGCTTTTTCCCCTTTACCGAACCCAGCGCCGAGATCGACATCCAGTTTCAAAGCGGCCCGTTGGCCGGTCGCTGGCTCGAAGTGGGCGGCTCCGGCCAAGTGCACCCGAACGTGGTGCGCAACATGGGCCTGGACCCCGAGCGCTTCATCGGTTTTGCCTTTGGCATGGGCATGGACCGTTTCACCATGCTGCGCTACGGTGTGAACGATCTGCGTCTGTTTTTTGACGGCGATGTGCGCTTCCTGAGCCAGTTCCAGTAATTCCCTCCCAAGTCCGATACACGAGACACGAGTCATGCAATTCCCCGAATCCTGGTTGCGCGAGTTCTGCAACCCGCCCCTGACGACCCAGCAACTGGCCGACACCCTGACCATGGCAGGCCTCGAAGTGGAAGAGCTCGAGCCTGTGGCCCCGCCCTTCACAAAAATCGTGGTCGGTGAAATCAAGGAGGCCGTGCAACACCCCAACGCCGACCGCTTGCGCGTTTGCCAAGTGGATGTGGGGCAGGGCGCTTTGCTGAACATTGTTTGTGGTGCGCCCAACGCCCGCGTGGGCATCCGCGTGCCCTGCGCCATGGTGGGCGCTGAATTGCCCCCTGGCGAAGACGGCAAGCCGTTCGTCATCAAGGTCGGCAAATTGCGTGGCGTGGAAAGCCAGGGCATGTTGTGCTCGGCCAAAGAGCTGAAGATCGCCGATGACCATGGCGGCCTGCTGGAGTTGCCCGCTGACGCCCCTTTAGGTCAGGACATTCGCCAGTATTTGAATCTGGACGACACCCTGATGACGCTCAAGCTCACGCCCAATTTGGCGCACTGCTTGAGCGTGTACGGCATCGCCCGCGAGGTGTCGGCCTTGACCGGCGCGCCTTTGAAGGCCCCGGCTTTCCCGGCTGTGGCTTCCCAAGTCAGCGACAAGCTGGCGGTGAAAGTATTGGCCAGCGACTTGTGCGGCCGTTTCAGTGGCCGTGTGGTCAAGGGCGTGAACACGAAGGCGCAAACCCCTCAGTGGATGGTGGACCGTCTGGCGCGTTGCGGCCAGCGCAGCGTGAGCCCGCTGGTGGACATTTCCAACTACGTGATGTTCGAGTTCGGCCGTCCCTCGCACATTTTTGACCTTGACAAAATCCACGGAGGCCTGCAAGTGCGTTGGGGTCAGGCGGGTGAAACGCTCAAACTGCTCAACGGCAACACCGTGACTGTGGATGACAAAGTGGGCGTGATCGCCGATGACAGCCAGGTCGAGTCCTTGGCGGGCATCATGGGTGGCGACGCCACAGCCGTGTCCGACGACACGCAAAACATTTACATCGAAGCCGCTTTTTGGTGGCCCACCTCGATTGCCGGCCGTTCGCGCCGCTTCAACTTTTCGACCGACGCCGGTCACCGTTTTGAGCGCGGTGTGGACCCGCAGCTGACGGTGGAGCACATCGAGCACATCACCCAGTTGGTGCTAGACATTTGCGGCTCGCCCGAGACCCTAGTCGGCCCCATCGACGACCAGATTCTGAACATGCCAGCGATCACGCCCGTCACGCTGCGCGTGGCCCGTGCGGTCAAGGTGATTGGCATGCCTTTGACCCAGCAGCAGTGCGCCGACGCCCTGCGCGGTCTGGGCTTGCAAGTGGCTGAAGGCGATGGCACCGTCACCGTGACGCCGCCCAGCTTCCGCTTTGACCTGCAGATTGAAGAGGACCTGATCGAGGAAGTGGCCCGCATGGTGGGTTACAACAAGCTGCCCACCAACCCACCGCTGGCGCCCATCACCGCCAAGGTGCGCCCAGAGACCGAGCGCAGCCCTTCTGCTGTGCGCCGCGCCATTGCGGCCCTGGGTTACCAGGAAACCATCAACTACAGCTTTGTCGAAGAGTCTTGGGAAAAAGACCTTGCTGGCAATGCCAACCCGATCCGCCTGCTCAACCCGATTGCCAGCCAGATGAGCGTGATGCGCTCGAGCCTGATCGGTTCTTTGCTGCAGGTGGTCAAGTTCAACGCCGACCGCAAAGCTGACCGCGTGCGCGTGTTCGAACTGGGGCGGGTGTTTTTGCGCAATGCGGCCGTGCAAAGCACTGACACGTCGGTTGAAGGCTTTGACCAGCCCATGCGCGTGTCGGGTATGGCTTGGGGCCCACAGGAGCCTTTGGGCTGGCAGGGCAAGGCCCGCCATGTTGATTTTTACGATGTCAAGGCCGATGTGGAAAAGCTGCTGGCCCCGCGCAAAGCTGAATTTGTGGCTGCCGAACACCCTGCCTTGCACCCGGGCCGCTCTGCACAAGTGCTGCTGGATGGCGTTGTCATCGGCCATGTGGGTGAGTTGCACCCCCGCTGGCGACAGTCTTGGGAGCTGAACAGTGCGCCTGTGGTGTTTGAGTTGTCGCTGGATTCGGTCATTGCACGCGTTGTGCCTGAGGCACATGCGGTGGCAAAACACCAGTCAGTGGAGCGAGACATCGCGGTCATCGTCGCAGAGCACGTCACACATGGCCAATTGATGGCGGCCATCCACGCAGCACCCACCCAGGGTTTGCTGCGCGATGCGGTGTTGTTTGACATTTATCGCCCCAAAGCCGAATCGACTGGCGGCCTGGCTGCAAGCGAGAAGAGTCTGGCGGTTCGATTGAGCTTGCAAAGCGAGGAATCCACCTTGACCGATGTTCAAATCGAGCCGGTCATGCAGGCCGTGATGGCGCAGCTGGCCTCAGATTTGTCAGCGCGGCTGCGCAGCTGATGCACTGTCAAACCACTTCGGAACACGGTCATGCAAATCAGCTTTGAAACATTGGAGACCCCCGCCTTGACCAAGGCTCAGCTGTCCGATTTGTTGTTTGAACAAATCGGTTTGAACAAGCGCGAGTCCAAGGACATGGTCGATGCTTTTTTTGATCTGGTGGTGGACAGCTTGATTTCGGGTCACGATGTCAAGATTTCTGGCTTTGGAAATTTTCAAATTCGCACCAAAGCTGCGCGCCCTGGGCGAAATCCACGCACAGGAGAATTGATTCCCATTGATGCACGTCGTGTCGCAACGTTCCATGCCAGCCATAAACTCAAGGCCTTGATTCAGGGCGATGCCGTTGACGACGAAGGTGTGGAGACGGTAGGTCGCTGAATGTTCACCTCACGGAGCTGCCTATGTTGTTCAAGTTCAAATCCAAAGCCACCAGTGATCTCATCATGTTGGAGCCCGACGCGCGCGTTTTGCTGAAAATGATGTTGGGCGATGATCCGGTCAAGGGCATTGTGTTGGCGAAAGATCTGCCTGCCACGATCGCAAAACTCGAGTCCGCCTTGGCGCAGGAATCGGCCCAAGACGCTGTGGCAAAAGACCGGCTTCAAGACAAGAGCTCTGGCTTGGACAACTCAGAAGACGGTGCATTGGTGGAGGCAGTGCTTTTCAGCCAACGTGCCGCCCCCATGCTTCAAACCCTCAAACGGTGTATGGCTGAAAATGCAGACCTGGTTTGGGGGGTTTGAACATTAAAACCGCTGGCTCAGCGCTTGAAAACAGTGCCGCTCAGTTGGTAACCTGCCTTGAGTTGCCGCTTGGCAAACCAACCTGCGTTCATTTCCAAGACAAAGCGGACGGGTTTTTCTGAGCAATGCGAATCATCGCTTTGGGGTTTCATCTCAGCGATGTTCACGATGGTCCCGTCGTCGGACAAAAAAGCTGCTGACAGGGGAATCAGCGTGTTGCGCATCCAAAAGCACTGCGTTGTGGCTTGCTCAAAGACAAACAGCATGCCCTCGTGTTGGGGCATGTCCTTGCGCCACATCAGGCCAGTTTGGCGTTGTTCGGGTGTTTGAGCCAACTGAACATCGAGCATGTGCATGCCTGCGCTGAGCTTGGTTCGGGGCAATTGCAATTGGGGTGCTTGCTGGGACATGGCATTCAAGGACAAAGCCGTACCCAGCACAAAGACAGATGCGCTTCGGCACAGCGATTTGAAATGGTGTTCAAGAGGCAATTGGCGTTGCAAGCACGTCAAAAGGGGAGCAAACAAAGAGGTGAACTTCATGGTGTATCGATGTGACTGGCCGTTGTTGGCCAAGCGCAGAGGATAAAGCAGTCACGGCGCTGTGTGCAGATTGTCCATGCTTGTGCTGTCAGCAGGTGCTTCAGAAGGGGTGTCGGTGTTGATGTCCGTGGCCATCATGCCTTTGGCACCTTCGGTCAAGGAAAATCTGACCCTCGCACCTTCTTTCAAACTCTTGAATCCTTCGGCTTGAATGGCCGAAAAGTGAGCAAAAGCATCAGGCCCACCCCCATCAGGCTGGATAAAGCCAAAACCTTTGGCATCGTTGAACCATTTGACCGTGCCTGTAGGCATGCGATGTCTCCTTGTGCTTTTATGGCTATCAGTTTGAGTAATTACCACCAGTTTTGTCAATGTAAGGTTTTCCCGAGGCTTCTCTTGGGGTTTTCATTGGCAAGACTTTTCAAGCCTTGACCTTAAAGGACTTGAAAGCCTCGATAGAATGAAATCATGGCAACGAAAAAAAATGTGAACCCCACGCTGCCGACCTTGACACCCCGAACGCCCGATGGCGGTGATTCGGTCGTGCTTGAGCGACGCGCCCAAAAAATTGAACCGCCCCAGATGTATCAGGTGGCGATGCTCAATGACGACTACACACCCATGGAATTTGTGGTGATGGTGATTCAGGAGTTTTTCAGCAAAGACCGCGAAGCTGCTACTCAGATCATGCTCAAAATCCATTTGGATGGAAAAGGCATTTGCGGGGTTTATTCACGCGATGTGGCCGCAACCAAAGTTGATCAAGTTCTAGAAGCGGCCAAACAGGCAGGGCATCCCCTGCAATGTGTCAGCGAGCCCATTGAATAACTGTGCATGTTCCCCATATTTCACTCTCACCAATCCCCAATCAATCTCTCAGCAAGGCATAAGGAAATCACATGATTGCCCAAGAATTGGAAGTCAGTCTGCACATGGCCTTTGTTGAGGCTCGGCAGCAACGCCACGAATTCATCACGGTCGAACATTTGCTCTTGGCATTGCTCGATAACCCCAGTGCAGCAGAAGTTTTGCGTGCCTGTGCAGCCAATATCGATGATTTGCGAAAAGCATTGGGTAATTTCATCAAGGACAACACCCCTCAGGTGGCCGGAATCGAAGAGGTGGACACCCAGCCAACACTCGGGTTTCAGCGGGTCATTCAACGTGCCATCATGCATGTGCAATCGACCGGCAATGGCAAAAAAGAAGTGACCGGGGCCAATGTCCTCGTGGCCATCTTTGGAGAAAAGGATTCTCATGCGGTGTATTACCTGCACCAGCAGGGCATCACGCGCTTGGATGTGGTCAACTTCATCGCCCACGGTATCCGCAAAACCGATCCACCGGAAGCGGCCAAATCGGATGCACCCTCCAATTCCGATGCCGAAGAATCCACGGGAGGCGAGAGAAACGAGAAAGCTTCGCCTCTCGAGCAGTTCACCAACAACCTCAACCAAGCGGCCAAAGAGGGAAAAATTGATCCTTTGATCGGTCGAGAGTACGAGGTAGAGCGCACCATTCAAATTTTGTGCCGCCGCCGCAAAAACAACCCGCTTTTGGTGGGTGAAGCCGGTGTGGGTAAAACGGCCATTGCCGAGGGTTTGGCTTGGCGCATTACCCAAGGCACTGTGCCGGAAATCCTGGCTGAAGCACAGGTTTACTCGCTCGACATGGGCGCTTTGTTGGCGGGCACCAAATACCGTGGTGATTTCGAGCAACGCCTCAAAGGCGTTCTCAAGTCGCTCAAGGACAAACCGCACGCGATTCTTTTCATTGACGAAATTCACACCTTGATTGGTGCAGGTGCTGCCTCAGGCGGGACGCTCGACGCTTCCAACCTGCTCAAACCGGCCCTGTCCAGTGGTCAGCTCAAATGCATTGGTGCCACGACCTTCACCGAGTACCGTGGCATTTTTGAAAAAGACGCGGCCCTTTCGCGGCGTTTTCAGAAAGTGGATGTGGTTGAACCCACGGTGTCCGAGACGGTGGACATTCTCAAAGGCCTCAAGAGCCGTTTTGAAGACCACCACAGTGTCAAGTACACCATTGCCGCATTGCAGGCGGCAGCTGAGTTGTCGGCCAAGTTCATCAACGATCGCCAATTGCCAGACAAGGCGATTGATGTGATTGACGAGGCCGGAGCTGCCCAACGTATTTTGGTGGCATCCAAGCGCAAAAAGACCATTGGCAAAACCGAGATCGAGGACATTGTTGCCAAGATCGCACGCATTCCGCCAGCCAACGTGTCCAACGACGACCGCAGCAAGTTGCAGACCATTGAGCGCGATCTCAAGTCGGTGGTGTTTGGGCAGGACAAAGCGCTCGAGGTCTTGGCCTCCGCTGTCAAGATGGCCCGCTCTGGTTTGGGCAAGACCGACAAACCCATTGGGTCGTTCCTGTTCTCGGGTCCCACAGGCGTGGGCAAGACCGAAGCGGCCAAGCAACTGGCCTACATCATGGGCATTGAGCTCATCCGTTTTGACATGTCCGAGTACATGGAACGCCATGCTGTGAGCCGCCTGATTGGTGCGCCTCCAGGCTATGTGGGCTTTGACCAAGGAGGTTTATTGACCGAGGCGGTCACCAAAAAGCCGCATTGCGTCCTCTTGCTTGACGAAATCGAAAAAGCCCATCCGGACATCTTCAACGTGCTGCTGCAGGTCATGGACCATGGCACGCTGACTGACAACAATGGGCGCAAGGCCGACTTCCGCAACGTGATCATCATCATGACCACCAACGCAGGGGCCGAAACCATGAACAAGGCGACCATTGGCTTTACCAACCCGCGTGCGGCTGGGGACGAAATGGCCGACATCAAGCGCTTTTTCACGCCTGAGTTCCGCAACCGTCTAGACGCCATGGTCAGCTTCAAACCGCTGGATGAACAAATCATCTTGCGCGTGGTGGACAAGTTCTTGCTGCAATTGGAGACCCAACTGGCCGAGAAGAAAGTCGAGGTCACCTTCACCGATGCCCTGCGCAAGTTCTTGGGCAAAAAAGGCTTTGATCCTTTGATGGGGGCTCGTCCGATGCAGCGTTTGATTCAGGACACGATTCGAAAAGCTCTGGCCGATGAGTTGCTGTTTGGCCGTTTGACCGACGGCGGTCGATTGACGGTAGACATTGATGCCAAAGACGAGGTGCTTCTGGACATCTCTGCCACGCCTAAAAAGGAAGGCCGTGCATCGAGGTCAGAGCCTGCCGAGCCTGAAGAGGCAACTGCAAGCTAACCCAGCACGGCCTTGCCAGCTGTCAGGCTGGCTGTGCAAAAAAAGGCCCTGATGGGCCTTTTTTTGGACTGGAGTTGATCCGCTGCAGGCCCTTATCTTCTTATCTGCGCCTGCTCCCACCCAACAGGCCACCAAGAACGCCACGGACAATTTCACGGCCAATGGCTGAACCAACGGTTCGAACAGCGCTTTTCACCACCAATTGAGCGACGCCATCACGCTGCCCACCCCGAGGGCCAGAGCTGCCGAAAAGAATGTCAGACAAGCTCCCCATCAAGCCGCCGGACTCTTTTTCAGCGCTTTGGGCTGGTTCGCCCGTTCGGGTCGGGTTTGCAGCACTGTTGGGGGTCGAGGCACTTTGACCTTTGATTTTTTCAAAAGCGGATTCCCGATCAAGCGCCTGTTCATAAATACCTGCTACCAATGAACTTTGGAGCAGGACTTGGCGTTGTTCCGGGGTGATGGGTCCCAACTGGCTGGCCGGTGGCATCACAAACACACGTTCTGTTTCGGTGGGCCGCCCCTTGGCATCCAGAAGGCTCACCAAGGCTTCGCCCACCCCCAATTCCGTGATGGCCGCCTCGATGTTCAGCCCGCTCTTGGGCCGCATGGTCTGCGCGGTGGCCGCTACCGCTTTTTGATCTCTGGGTGTAAAGGCACGCAAGGCGTGTTGAACCCGATTGCCCAGTTGGCCCAACACGCTGTCGGGAATGTCCAAAGGGTTTTGAGTGACGAAATACACACCCACGCCTTTGGAACGTACCAATCGCACAACAAGCTCAATCCGTTCAACCAAGGCCGCAGGGGCGTCCTTGAAAAGCAAGTGTGCTTCGTCAAAAAAGAACACCAGTTTGGGCTTTTCCGGGTCACCAATTTCGGGCAACACTTCGAACAGTTCCGACAACATCCAGAGCAAGAAGGTGGCGTAAAGACGAGGTGAGTTCATCAACTTGTCTGCGGCAAGGATGTTCACAAACCCCAAGCCCTGTGCATCGGTTTGCATGAAATCTTCAATGTTGAGCATGGGCTCGCCAAAGAATTTGTCACCGCCTTGGCTTTCGATTTGCAGCAAACCGCGTTGAATGGCACCGATGCTGGCGGCACTGATGTTGCCGTATTCGGTGGTGAATTGTTTGGCGTTTTCGCCCACAAACTGCAACATGGCACGCAAGTCTTTCATGTCCAGCAGCAGCAAGCCGTTGTCGTCGGCTATTTTGAACACCAAATTGAGCACCCCGGACTGTGTGTCGTTGAGCCCCAACATGCGCGTCAACAACAGAGGGCCCATGTCTGAGATGGTGGCGCGCACCGGGTGTCCGCTCTCGCCAAAAACGTCCCATAAAGCGGTTGGGCAAGCCTTTGGCGTTGGGATGGGGATGCCACGGTCTTTGAGAATGGCGGTCAGTTTCTCACCGATCTTGCCCGGCTGGCTGATGCCTGTCAGATCGCCCTTGACGTCGGCCATGAAGACTGGCACACCCAGACGAGAAAAATTCTCTGCAAGGGTTTGCAATGTCACTGTTTTGCCAGTGCCTGTTGCGCCCGTGATCAAGCCGTGACGGTTTGACAGACCAGGCAACAAGTGGCACTGAGCTTGTGCGTTTTGTGCAATCAGCATAGGTTCAGCCATTTTTGAAATTCTCCCGCTTGTGAAAAGTAAAATCCTCGCTATAGATTAAATCAACATTCAAGGAATTCCAGATGGCTGGCCACAGTAAATGGGCAAATATTCAGCACCGCAAAGGGCGTCAAGACGAAAAACGCCAGCGCATTTGGACCCGTGTGGTCCGGGAAATCATGGTGGCAGCGCGCACCGGTGGTGGTGATGTCAGTGCCAATCCCCGTTTGCGTCTGGCCATTGAAAAGGCCAAAGCAGCCAACATGCCGGCCGACACCATCAAACGCAACGTGGACAAAGCCACCGGCAATCTTGAAGGTGTCAGCTACGAGGAAATACGTTACGAGGGTTATGGGATCGGCGGAGCGGCCATCATTTTGGACACCATGACCGACAACAAAGTGCGCACGGTGGCCGAGGTGCGGCATGCATTGAACAAGCACGGTGGTAATTTGGGCACCGATGGATCGGTGGCTTTCCAGTTCAAGCACTGCGGTCAGCTGATTTTCGCCCCCGGCACGAACGAAGACAAGGTCATGGAAGTGGCCTTGGAGGCGGGTGCCGAGGATGTGATCACCGATGAAGAGGGGGCCATTGAGGTCTTGACCGCCTATGCAGACTTTGAATCTGTGAAAAACGCCTTGGAAGCGGCAGGACTGGTGGCGGACATCGCGGAGGTGACCATGCGTCCCGAAAATGCCATCACTTTGTCAGGCGAAGAAGCTGCCAAAATGCAAAAACTATTGGATATATTGGAAGATTTGGACGATGTGCAAAACGTTTTCCACAATGCAGAATTTGAAGATTAAGGAAGTTTGATGAAAGTATTGGTTGTTGGCGGCGGTGGACGTGAACACGCCATGGCGTGGAAATTGGCCCAGTCGCCCAAAGTCCAGCAAGTCTTTGTCGCACCGGGCAATGGGGGAACAGCCAAAGACAGTCAGCTGATCAATGTGCCGATCACTGATGTGAAACAACTTCGCGAGTGGGCGATCGAACAAGGCATTGGTTTGACACTGGTCGGTCCCGAGGCCCCATTGGCTGCGGGCATCGTGGACGATTTTCGGGCGCACGCTTTGCGCATTTTTGGCCCCACCCAAGCTGCTGCTCAATTGGAAAGCTCCAAGGCTTTTTCAAAGGCCTTCATGCACCGTCACGGCATTCCAACGGCTGAATTTGAAACGTTCACCGACGCCAGTCTGGCCCATGCCTATGTGGACAGCAAGGGGGCTCCCATTGTGGTCAAAGCCGATGGCTTGGCTGCAGGAAAAGGGGTGGTCGTGGCCATGACATTGGCGCAAGCCCATCAAGCCATTGATTTCATGCTGCTGGACAATGCATTGGGGGTGGCTCACAACTCGGGTGGCGCGCGGGTGGTGATTGAAGAATTTTTGACAGGCGAAGAGGCCAGTTTCATGGTGTTGTGTGATGGCAAAAATGTGGCGGCTTTGGCCACCAGCCAAGACCATAAACGCCTTCTCGACGGTGATGAAGGTCCCAACACCGGCGGAATGGGGGCTTACTCGCCTGCGCCAGTGGTGACCGCCCAGGTGCATGCGCGCGCCATGCGCGAAGTCATCTTGCCCACCATTCGCGGCATGGACAAGGATGGCATCAATTACACGGGCTTTTTGTATGCCGGGCTGATGATTGACCCGGAGGGGCGTGTCAAAACGCTGGAATTCAATTGCCGCATGGGTGACCCTGAAACCCAACCTATCCTGATGCGCATGAAGTCAGATTTCTTTGAAGTCTTGTTGGCGGCCACTTCACAAGGTCTTGACACCTGTGACATGGAGTGGGACCGCCGCGTGGCTTTGGGGGTGGTCATGGCCGCTGATGGCTATCCGCTCAACCCGCGCAAAGGCGATGTCATCAGTGGGCTGCCCAAAGACAGTGAGGAGGCCATGGTTTTTCACGCGGGCACAACGGAACAAGATGGGCAAATCCTGACCTCTGGCGGGCGTGTTTTGTGCGTCACTGCGTTGGCCGATTCGGTCAAACTGGCGCAGCAAAAGGCCTACCAAACGGCCAGTCCGATTGTCTATGACGGCATGCAAATGCGCCGGGACATTGGTTTTCGAGCCATCAAAAACTGAAGCAGTTTTTTTCATGCCTGATTCGATCCGCCATCCAGTGCAATTTCAGGGCTCTCGTTTGGCCCGTTGGGTCCTGAAATTACTGGGGTGGCGTTTGGTTTTTGAAGGGTTTCCAACCCTTCAGGGCGTGGCCATTGTGTATCCGCACACCAGCAACTGGGACTTTCCGATTGGCATGTTGGCCAAATGGGCCTTGGGCATTCCAGCCCACTTTTGGGGCAAAGATGCCTTGTTCAAATGGCCGCTGCTGGGGATGTGGATGCGCTGGGTTGGGGGCATTCCTATCGACCGCAGCTCGCCCAAGGGCGCGGTGGGTCAAATGGTGAATGTGTTTGATCAGCACAAACACAATGAGCAACTGCTCTGGTTGGTTCTGGCACCAGAGGGCACTCGAAGTTATACATCGGGCTGGCGAAGTGATTTTTACCAGCTGGCTTTGAGTGCAAAAGTGCCCTTGGCCTTGGTCAAACTCGATTGGCAGCAGCGCTGCTTTAGCGTGGTGAATTTTTACCACTTGACCGGCCAGCTCGAGCACGATTACGCACACATGGCCCGTGAGTTCGATGGTGTTAAAGGCTTCCATGAGCACCAAATGGGACCCATCATGCCGTGGCGATCGCCTGCAAACGCCGAATCGGCAAAGCCTGTCAGCGCTGCAAATTCCTGAATTTTTTAAAAACACCACACACCATGAGCACCAGTTTTGAACTCGACACGGTCAGAAAATACCTGATGGACTTGCAGTCTCGCATCACCGGGGCTTTGACCGATCTGGATGGCACGCCTTTTTTGACCGATGTTTGGAAAAAAGATCCCGGTGAAAAGCTTCAGGGCAATGGCATCACCCAAATTTTGGAGGGTGGCCCCATTTTTGAGCGGGCCGGTTGCGGTTTTTCTCATGTCACGGGGCCACAACTGCCGCCATCGGCCACGCAGCATCGCCCCGAATTGGCGGGTTCTGCATTTGAGGCCATGGGCGTGTCTTTGGTGTTCCATCCCCGCAACCCCTATGTGCCCACCGTGCACATGAACGTTCGCATGATTGCAGCCAAGCCTGAGGGCAGGGCTCCTGTGGCCTGGTTTGGCGGTGGCATGGACCTGACGCCTTACTACGGCTTTGACGAAGATGCAGTGCATTTCCACCAGACCTGCAAAGAGGCCTTGTCTCCATTTGGCGAAGCTTTGCACCCGCGTTTCAAGACTTGGTGCGACGATTACTTTTGCAACAAACACCGCCATGAGCAGCGCGGCGTGGGTGGCATTTTCTTTGACGATTTTTCAGAGCTGGGCATGGACCAGAGTTTTGCCATGATGCAAAGCGTGGGCAACGCTTTGCTCAGCGCCTACATGCCCATCGTGCAGCGGCGCAAAGACTTGGCCTATGGCGAACATGAGCGTGACTTTCAGCTTTACCGTCGTGGCCGCTACGTGGAGTTCAACCTGGTGTGGGATCGGGGCACCCATTTTGGGTTGCAGTCCGGCGGTCGCACCGAGTCGATCTTGCTGTCCATGCCCCCCGAGGTGCGTTGGTCGTACCAGCGCCAAGACGAGCCTGGCACACCAGAAGCCCACTTACTCAGCCACTTTCTCGTGCCCAAGGACTGGGTTTGACCCCTTTGATGCCTACAGAAACCGTTCCGGATCCTCAAGCCCTGGGCACCGAGAGCGGCAGGCCCATGGCCGAAGCTGTTCAGCGAGCAGGTGTTTTTGGAGGTGCGTTTGACCCCCCCCACCAAGCCCATGTGGCCTTGGTTGAGGCGGCCATTGAACAGCTCCGGCTGGACCTGGTGCATGTGTTGCCAACGGGGAGGGCTTGGCACAAACCCCGCGATTTGACACCGTCTGTCCACCGCTTGGCCATGACCCGTTTGGCCTTTGCTCATTTGCCTAAGGTGGTGGTGGATGACCGTGAAATCAGCAGGACTGGCCCCAGTTACACGGTGGACACTTTGCATGAACTGCAAGCCCAGTGGCCTCAGGCGCAATTGTTTTTATTGATCGGTGATGATCAGCGTCGTTCTTTGTCCTCATGGCATCAAATCGATGAAATCGGGCGCATCGCTATAATATGTGCCGCAAGCCGTGATAAGGCCGTGCGTGCGTGGCGTGAAGACCCACAAGAGCCCGCAACTTCAACCCGTCTTTTTGACACGCTGCAAGCGCGCATTCTTTCTCTGGACATGCCGCTGATGCCTCACAGTGCCACGGCCATCCGTGTTCTGGCGGCCACAGAGCAAGCCATGACAGGCTTGATCAGTCCCGCCGTCGAGCGCTACATAAACGAACACCACCTATACAGGCCCCATTGATGACAGAAATCGCAGCCAAAAAAGACATTCAAAAACTCCAGAGGGCCATCGTGGACGCTTTGGAAGACGTCAAGGCCCAGGAAATCCAGGTGTTTGACACCGAACATTTGTCTTCTTTGTTTGAGCGAGTCATCATTGCCTCAGGCACTTCCAACCGCCAGACCAAAGCGCTGGCCGCCAGCGTGCGTGACAAAGTGCGCGAAGCCGGTTTCGGCAAGCCCCGAATGGAGGGCGAAGACAACGGGGAATGGATCATTGTGGATTGTGGCCCAGCGGTTGTTCATATCATGCAGCCCACCATCAGAACTTATTACAACCTTGAAGAAATCTGGGGTGGCACGCCTGTGCGTTTGAAGTTTGGTGCGCCCAAGCCGGCGGCCACAGCTGAGGTCAAAGGCCATATCAAGAATTCGGTGGCAAAAAAAGCCAGCGCCAAAACTGCTTCAGCCAAAACCACCACGTCCAAAACTGCTGCGCCCAAAACCGCAACCAAAACCGCATCCAAAACCGCGTCCAAAGCCAAGCCGGCATTGAAAGCGCCGCTCAAAGCGGTTAAAACTGCTGCCAAATCCGCCGCCAAACCGGCTTCCAAAACTGCAGCGAAGACAACTGGGGCGAAAACCAGCGCTCCAAGCGCAGCAAAGACAGCCGTTAAGGCAGCCACCAAGACCAGCAAGCCCACCGTGAAAACAGTCGGCAAGCCAGCCACCAAGACTGCGGCGAAATCTGCAGCCAAACCCGCAGCCAAAAAGTCCCCAGTGCGCAAGGCCGTGCAAGCTGCGACCCGTCGCAAAGCCGATTGATTCTGCATGAAGCTGCTGATCGTGGCGGTCGGTCTGCGCGTGCCCGACTGGGCGCAAACCGCTTGGGACGACTACGCCAAACGTTTTCCGCCTGAGCTCAAAGTCGAGCTCAAGGCCGTGAAAACCGAACCACGGGGCTCCAAAACCCTGCCCTCCTTGTACGCGGCCGAGCGCCAGCGTATTGAAGCGGCCATTGCGCGCGGCACCCGCATTGTGGTGCTTGACGAGCGCGGCACCCACCTGACCACCCAAGCCCTGGCCACTCGCCTGACCAGTTGGCAGCTGGGGGGGGATGATGTGGCTTTGGTCATTGGTGGCCCAGACGGGCTGGACCCTGAATTCCGGCAAGCTGCTCACGAGCGCATCCGCTTGTCGGACATGACTTTGCCCCACGCCATGGCCCGGGTGCTCTTGATCGAGCAGCTTTACCGTGCCTGGTCGATCAACGCCAACCACCCTTATCACCGAGAATGAGTGACTTCATTTATCTGGCTTCCCAAAGCCCAAGGCGCAGCCAACTTCTGGACCAAATCGGCGTAGCCCACCAACTGCTTTTGGCGGGTCCTGATGAAGACGCCGAGTCCTTGGAAGCCTTGCGTGGCGCAGAAGCGCCTGGGCGCTATGTGGCGCGTGTCACGGGCCTCAAGCTCGATGCAGCTGTACAACGATTGAATCGCCAAGGCTTGCCCGCAGCGCCGGTGTTGTGCGCCGACACCACCGTCTGCTTGGGCCGCGACATATTGGGTAAACCGGCTGACGAAGCCGATGCGCTGCGCATCCTCCAGCGGCTGGCGGGCCAATCCCACCGGGTGTTGACCGCTGTGGCCGTACAAAAAGGCCAGCAGCGGGTGGCGGTGGTGTCCGAATCGTGGGTGCGTTTTTCGCCCATGACTGCCGCTCAGATCCAGGCCTATGTGGCCACGGGCGAGCCCATGGGCAAAGCCGGGGCTTACGGTGTTCAGGGCAGGGCCGCTGCTCACATCGAGCAGATTCGAGGCAGTTATTCAGGCATCATGGGTTTGCCGCTTTTCGAGACCGCTGCGTTGCTGCGCTCGCTGGGTGTGCGCTGTTGAGCCTTTGTCGGTCGGTTGCCATGAGTTGGTGCCGGCTTTGATGAAGTGCTGTTGCGCGCTCTTTCGCGGATGTTCTTGATTTCAACAGTTCCCATCTGATTTCCCTCCATGCAACAAGATATATTGGTCAATTGGTCCCCGCAGGAAACACGTGTTGCGGTGGTGGAGTTTGGTGCTGTGCAGGAATTGCACGTCGAGCGCACGCTTGAGCGTGGTTTGGTGGGCAATGTTTACTTGGGCAAGGTGGCCCGTGTGTTGCCTGGCATGCAATCGGCTTTTGTTGACATTGGCCTTGATAAAGCGGCCTTTTTGCATGTGGCAGACGTGTGGCACAAACACGCCGAAGGCGAGGCAGCAGCAGCACGAACGGGTCAGCCGATGGTGCCGATTGAAAAGCAGGTGTTCGAGGGCCGCCCCATCATGGTGCAAGTCATCAAGGACCCCATGGGCACCAAGGGGGCCCGCTTGTCCACGCAAATCAGCATTGCGGGGCGTCATCTGGTGTTTTTGCCGCAAGACGATCACATTGGGGTGTCGCAAAAAATTCCTTCCGAGCAGCGCGATGCCTTGCGCAAACGCGTGCAGGCTTTGGCTGGGCCGTCAGGTGGCGGCTTCATTTTGCGCACCAATGCGGAGGACTCCAGTGACGATGAGTTGCATGACGATATTGCCTACTTGCGCAAGACTTGGGCCCGTATCAAAGAGGCCTCGATGCGCTTGCCGCCCACCTCTTTGCTGCACCAGGATTTGACATTGCTCCAACGCGTGCTGCGTGATTTGGTGGGTGATGCCACGCAAAGCATTCGCATTGACTCGCAAGAGCAGTTTGCATTGTTGAAGGGGTTTGGCCATGAGTTCATGCCCAAGGCCGCTGAGCGTTTGCAGCACTACAAGGGTGAGCGGCCAATTTTTGACCTCTACGCCATCGATGAGGAAATTGCCAAAGCATTGGGGCGTCGGGTCGAGCTCAAGTCGGGTGGCTACCTGATCATTGACCAGACCGAGGCCCTGACCACCGTGGATGTGAACACAGGCGGGTACGTGGGGGCGCGCAATTTTGAGGACACGATCTTCAAAACCAATTTGGAAGCGGCACAAGCCATTGCAAGGCAATTGCGCCTTCGCAATTTGGGGGGCATCATCATTGCGGACTTCATCGACATGGCCCGAACTGAGCACCAAGATGCGGTGCTGGCGGAATTTCACAAGCAATTGGCCAGAGACCGGGTCAAGACCATGGCAGGTGGTTTTTCATCATTGGGTTTGCTGGAGATGACGCGCAAGCGCACGCGAGAATCTTTGGCCCACATGCTGTGTGAGCCTTGCCCAAGCTGCCAAGGCAAAGGGATTGTCAAGACGCCCCGCTCTGTGGTTTATGACATCTTGCGAGAGATATTGCGCGAAGCGCGACAGTTCAACCCGCGTGAATTTCGCATTTTGGCAACCTCTGCGGTGATCGATTTGTTGCTGGACGAAGAAAGCCAGCATTTGGCAGGTCTGTCAGACTTCATTTCCAAACCGATCTCCTTGCAAGTCGAGTCTTCCATGGGGCCGGAGCAGTATGACATCGTCTTGCTTTGAGACCCGATACAAGGTGCATCGGTGAGCGATGAAGATCGGCTTTTGCCAGCCTCAATTGCCGATCATTGAATGACTCGGCTGAGCCTGAGTTCCAAATACCGTCTGGCGCTGAAAGGTCAAGCAGATGGGTCTTCGCTGGCCCATTCGCCGCGGTGGTGAAGCCGTGCATAAGCCCCCGCCCGGGTCAACAATTGAGCAGGGACGCCTTGCTCGACAATGCAGCCACGTTCCATGACGACCACGCGGTCTGCATGTTCGATGGTGGATAAACGATGGGCGACGATCAAGGTGGTGCGGTTTTCCATGAGTTTTTGCAAGGCGTCTTGAACCAGGCGTTCGGACTCGTTGTCCAGCGCCGAAGTGGCCTCATCCAAAATCAAGATCGGTGCGTCTTTGTACAAGGCGCGTGCAATGGCCAAACGTTGGCGCTGCCCTCCTGAAAGTTGGTTGGCGTTGTGCCCAAGCAGGGTGTCCATGCCTTGGGGCAAGGTTTGCACATGAGCCCACAAATTGGCCGCTTGCAGACATTCTTGAACCTTGTCACGGTCCATGTCATGACCCAGACTCACATTGGCTGCCAAGCTGTCATTGAGCATGACCACATCTTGGCTGACCATGGCCAGTTGTGCGCGCAAGCTGTCAAGCTGCCATTGGCCTAAAGGCACACCATCGAGCAGCACTTGCCCGCTGGTGGGGTTCAAAAAACGGGGTAGCAGTTGAATCAAGGTGGTTTTGCCCGCGCCTGAAGTCCCAACCAAAGCGACCGTTTCGCCAGGTTTGACGTTCAAATTGATGTGCGAGAGGGCCGGCGCGCTGTCCGGGTTGAACTGAACGCTCACCTCTTGCCATTCAATGGCACCACTGACCCGCTGAACCTGGTGTTTGCCTTGCGCTTCTTCTGGTGAATCGTGCAGGAGGGCCAAGCCTCTTTCGAGCGCAGCCAAACCTCGGGTGATCGGGTTGGCCACATCGGCCAGACGTTTGATGGGCGCAATCAGCATGAGCATGGCCGTGATGAAGGCCACAAAACCGCCAACGGTGGCCCCAGACGCGGCATCCCGGCTTTGCATCAGGGCGATCATCAACACCAGCGACAGGGCGATTGCCGCCATGATCTGGGTCATGGGCGTCATGGCGGCTGAAGCAATGGTGGATTTGAGGGCCAAATGCCTTAAACGCTGGCCCAAGGTGTTAAAGCGTGCCATTTGTTGGCTTTGTGCGCCGTGTAAGCGGACCATGCGGTGGGCCAGTACATTTTCTTCCACCACATAGGCCAAGTCGTCGGTCGCTCGCTGACTTTCTTTGGTCAATCGATACAGGCGTCGGGACAGGACTTTCATGATCCAGCTCAGGCCGGGTGCCACCGTGAACACCACCAGCGTGAGTTTCCAGTTTAACCACATCAAGTAACCCACCAAGGCCAGCAAGGTGAAGCCATCGCGTGACAAACCAATCAAGGCAGAAATGAGTTGTGAAGCGCCTGTTTGGACCTCGTAAACCACGGTATTGGACAAAGCACTGGCCGACTGGCGGCTGAACAAGGACATGTCAGCGCGGACCAACTTTCCAAAAAGATCACTGCGCAGTTTTTCCATGCCGTCGTTGGTCACCCGGGCCAAGGCGTATTGGGCCAAAAAATGGGCCAAACCGCGCAAACTGAACAAGCCAATGACCACCACAGGAATGGTCCACAAAGGCAGCTTGTTTTGAGCAAACCCACTGTCAAGCAGGGGTTGAAACAAGGCGGGAATCAAAGGCTCGGTCAGCGCCGCAACCATTGTTGCGCCAATAGCCAAAAGCCAAACGCCACGTTGCTTGGCAAAGTAAGGGGACAAGCGAAGCAGTCTTCGACGCAGGCCCGGCTGTTGGGGGACTGGAGCAGGTGAGGATGGGTGGTCGGACATGTGGTGTGGATTGTAAGCAGCCCTCTTGGTCGCGGTGCTCAATGGCGTGCGAATGGTGCATGAGGAGCCGGTTTTGCGTTACATGCGGGGGCATGTAACGCAAAACACCCATGTGGCGGTGTACGATCAGCGCTTCATTGGTCACTTCTGCACAGAGACGTATATGACTTTGTTTTCCAAATCCTCACTGAGGATCGCACCGCTGTTCAGATCGCTTGTTTTGCTGGCATTGAGCGTGCCTGCCTGGGGACAATTTCGCGTAGAGGTTTCTGGGGTGGGCATGACCCAGTTGCCTGTGCTCATTGCACCCTTCAAGGGTGAAGCATTGGTACCGCAAAAAATGGCCGGCATTGTGCAGTCTGACCTAGAGCGAAGTGGCCTGTTCAAGGCGCTGAATTCGGCTGGCATTTCGCTCGATGAAATGAGCCGTCCTGACTGGTCTTCGCTGCGCTCCTCGTCTGTTGAAGCCCTCGTGGCCGGCTCGGTTACACGTTTGGCAGATGGGCGTTTTGACGTTCGTGCCCGGTTGTGGGATGCAGTCAAAGGGCAAGAAAAAGCAGATTTTCGCGACACCGTTGTGGTGGGTGATTTGCGCATGTCCGCCCACCGTTTGTCCGACTGGGTTTACCAGCAATTGACGGGGACACCGGGTGTTTTTGCAACCCGCATCAGTTATGTGACCAAGGCGGCAGGCCGCTACAGCTTGTGGATTGCAGATGCTGACGGGGAGGGTGCCAAGTCGGCGCTCAGCAGCCCTGAGCCCATCATTTCACCCTCATGGTCTCCCAATGGTCAGCAATTGGCGTATGTTTCTTTCGAGACTCGCAAAGCGGTGATTTATGTGCATGAACTGGCCAGTGGCCAGCGTCGGGTGGTGGCCAATTTCAAGGGCTCCAACAGCGCACCGGCTTGGGCACCCGACGGCCGCTCCTTGGTGGCAACGCTCAGCCGTGATGGCGGCTCCCAGCTGTATCGCATTGATTTGGCAGGGGGGGATCCCAAACGCCTGACCCAGGGCAATATCAACACTGAGCCTGCCTTTTCTCCGGACGGCACGGCCCTTTATTTCGTCAGCGACCGTGGCGGCAGCCCTCAGATTTACCGCATGCCCGCGCAAGGTGGCCCGGCCGAGCGTGTCACTTTTGCGGGCAACTACAACATTTCGCCAACCATCAGCCCAGATGGGCGCTGGCTGGCTTATGTGTCCCGCTCAGGTGCTGGCTTTTCATTGCAGTTGATGGACATCCTTTCTGGCCAAGTCACGGCATTGACCGATACATCCGCTGATGAGCGCCCCAGTTTTGCGCCCAACAGCCGAATGATCATGTATGCCACAGTTCAGCGAGGGCAAGAGGCCTTGATGACGACCACCTTGGATGGCCGAATCCGTGCGCGCTTGGCAGGTCAAGCCGGTGATCTTCGTGAGCCTCATTGGGGCCCCATGCGAAAATGATGTTGTAAATTGTTATTAAAAGGTGAAATATGCGTACAAAAATTTTGACACTTTTGTTTTTTTCGGCACTTTTAGCCGCTTGTTCTTCGGGGGTCAAGCTCGATGAGGTGCCTGTAGAGGACCGCTCGTCCACGTCCCCCAGGGCCAATGTGCAAAGCCAGCCCATTGTCAGTGCTGCTCAAACCAGCGTGTCCAGCTTGATCAGCGAAAAAACGAACAACGGCATGGGTCCCGCGGGTGTCGAACATGTGGTGTTCTTCGACTATGACAGCTTCGTGGTTCGTGCGGATGCACGCCCCGTGATTGAAAATCACGCCCGATTCTTGCAGGTCAACAAACAACGCAAAGCGAATCTGGAAGGCCACACCGACGAGCGCGGAGGCCGTGAATACAACCTGGCCCTGGGCCAAAAACGCGCGGAGGCCGTTCGCCAGGCATTGGCTTTGTTGGGCGTGTCTGACGCCCAACTCGAGGCGGTCAGTTATGGCAAAGAAAAGCCCTCGGCACAAGGCAGTGCCGAATCCGATTTGGCCAAAAACCGCCGTGTTGAAATACGTTACTGATGACCGCTATGCCGATTTTTCACACACGGCCGGTCTATGCCGGCCTTGCACTCACTCTGGCCTTGTTCGCTGCGGGTGGCACAGCCCACGCTGCCCTGTTTGGTGACGACGAAGCCAGACGTGCGATTTTGGACCTGCGTCAAAAGTTAGAGCAATCCCAGTTGGCTCAAAAAGCCTTGGTCGAGGAAAGCAACCAGTCACAAGCCCAACTCAACGCTCAGTTGCGGCGGTCTTTGTTGGATTTGCAAACACAAATCGATGCGTTGAAGGCGGAGCTGGCCAAAAGCCTGGGTCAACAAGAACGGCTCGCGCGTGACCTGACTGAATTGCAATTGCGGCAAAAAGATGTTCTTTTGACCGTGGATGACCGTTTGAAGCGTTTTGAGCCTGTCAAAGTCACGCTCGACGGACGTGAGCACTTGGTGGAACCTGCCGAAAAACGTGATTTTGAGCAAGCCATGGATATTTTTCGCCAAGGTGATTTCTTGGCGGCTCAAGTGGCTTTGTCGGGTTTTGTGACCCGCCATCCCAGCAGTGTTTACATGCCTCAAGCCCTTTTTTGGTTGGGCAACGCCCAATACGCCACCAAATCTTACAAAGAATCGATGGCCAATTTCCAGAAAATGTTGACGCTTGCGCCCAACCATCCCCGTGCTGCGGAGTCCATGCTGGCGATTTCGAATGTGCAAATTGAATTGAAAGATCTCAAAGCGGCGCGTGTCACGCTGACCGATTTGGTCAAGGCTTACCCCAATTCCGAAACTGCTGCGACGGCCCGTGACCGCTTGTCTCTCCTGCGCTGAGGTGGGTCCAAAGTGATCTCATTGGCTGATGTTCAGGCCCAGAGCCAATGGGTTTTGGGTCTTTCCTTTGTCCTGGCCGTGTTGGCAGGAGGTGTTTTGCACCGCAGTCATTTTTGCACCATGGGTGCGCTCAGTGATATTTTTTTGATGGGCAACCGCACCCGTCTGCGCCAATGGGTTTTGGCTGTGGCTGTGGCGATTCTGGGTTTTGGTGCGATGGTTGGCCTGGGCTTGATATCGCCTCAAAACACCATTTACGCGAATACATCATTGAGCTTTGTGTCTTTGGGCTTGGGTGGCTTGCTGTTTGGTGTGGGTATGGTGTTGGCGTCGGGGTGCATCAGCAAAACCTTGACGCGTTTGGGCGCTGGCAATTTAAAGTCTTTGGTGGTTCTTTTGGTCGTGGGGGTATCGGCATTGGCCACCCTGCGCGGCTTTCCAGCGGTATGGCGTGTGCGAGAGCTTGATCCCATCAGCTTTCCTTTGCACCACGGAGCCTTTGTGAGCCAATGGGTCATGGACTGGACCGGATGGAGCCTTGCAACAGCCGCCGGTGTTTCGGCTTGTGGTGCCGGTGCGGCATTGCTGTTTTGGGTCTTCAAGGATGCACCGTTTCGTTCCTTGAGGGATGCATGGCCTGGGCTGGCCCTTGGAAGTTTTGTGGTGGCTGCTTGGTGGGTCAGCGGCGTTTTGGGCTTTGTGCCCGAACACCCGGAAACCCTTGACGCCGTGTTTTTGACCACTGCAAGTGCCCGCATGGAGGCCATCAGCATGACGGCACCTGTGGCGTTGTGGTGGGACGCTTGGATGTACTTCAGCGATGGCAGCAAACGTTTGACTTTGGGTATGGTTTGGGTGCCTGGCTTGATTTTTGGGTCTTTCCTGAGTGCAAGACATGAGGGCTCATTTCGCTGGGAGGGATTCACCCAGACGCCCGATCTGGTGTCGCATTTGCTGGGCGGGCTGTTGATGGGCGTGGGTGGTGTCATGGCCATGGGGTGCACGTTTGGTCAAGGATTGTCCGGTTTGTCGACACTGAGTTGGAGCAGCATGTTGGCCGTGGCGGGCATGGTTTTGGGTGCGTGGTTGACCTTTCAGTGGCAAATCCGCAGCGCAGAGGCCTTGGCATGAATGTCAACGATGAGGATCGGCGTTTTGGGGGTTTGCAGCGCCTGTATGGTTTGTCCGGTGCACAACGCATTCGCCAAGCCCATGTGGTGGTGGTCGGCATTGGTGGTGTTGGATCTTGGTCAGCTGAGGCTCTGGCGAGAAGCGGTGTTGCACGCCTGACTCTGTTGGACATGGATCACATCGCAGCTTCCAACATCAATCGCCAAATCCATGCCCTGACGAACACCACGGGACAAGCCAAGGTGCAGGCCATGCGCGAGAGAATCGCGTTGATTCACCCCGAATGCCAAGTCGATGCCATCGATGATTTTGTGACCCCTGAGAATTGGCCTGGCCTTTTGCCAGCTTTACCAGATGCTGTGATTGATGCCTGCGATCAGGTCAAAGCCAAGGTCAGTTTGGCCCACTGGGCTGTGCAAAACAAAATCGGTTTTGTTTCTGTGGGTGCTGCAGGTGGCAAACGATTGGCGCACCTCGTAGACGTGCAAGACTTGTCCCGCATCACGCACGACCCTTTGTTGGCGCAAGTGCGCTACCGCCTCAGAAAACACCACGGGGGTGAGCGAGATGGCAAGCCTATGGGTGTTCAGGGGGTATTTAGCCGTGAAGCCGTTGCACCCCCAGATGCTTCCTGTGCGGTCGACGGTGATGGCACCCTCAATTGCCATGGCTATGGGTCAGTGGTCAGTGTGACCGCCACATTTGGCATGTGCGCAGCCTCAGTCGTATTGAACTATTTGGCAACTTCACTCGAGAAGCCCTGAAAAGACGCTATAATCTTAGACTTGCTTTAATGCACCGCACTAAAGCACGGGACCATAGCTCAGTTGGTAGAGCAGCGGACTTTTAATCCGTTTGTCGTGGGTTCGACCCCCGCTGGTCCCACCAAATTTAAAAGCACTTTGTATTTCGGTACAAAGTGCTTTTTTCATTGTCTTTTGAAGGATGGGCGCGCTTTTGGCACACCCATCGGAAAGCGTCTCGACATGTCAGTTGAATCAAACATCCAAAACGAATTAAAAAAAATGCAGTTGTGTGAACCCTGCACCGGCATCCAGCGCAACTGGCGCCGAGCCCCTGGTCACGCCGAACTGGTTCAAGGCAACAACCGCAAAGAAGCCCGCGAAACCGGCCAGGTCACTGTCACCCAATACCGCTGCGACCGCTGTGGCACATCTTGGGAATACGAAAACAACAAATCAGACCAGCACGCGGGCTGGTCCGTGGTGGGCGGCTGATTCAGAGCCGAACTTTTATGGGCGCAGTGGTGGTCGGCTCAAGCCGTTTCTTCCAGCAGTTGTGTCAGTTCCAGCCAGCGTTCTTCCAAGATCTTGAACTCATCGCTGAGTGCTTTGAGTTTGCGACCTGCATCTGCAATTTCAGCGGCAGGCAATGGGGTGCTCAGCAATTGCTCTAATGCGCTCTTTTCAGCTTCGATGCCCACCATGCGTTGCTCGTTTTGCTCCAGCTCTTTTTTCAGTGGGCGTGTTTGCGCCGCCATTTGCTGACGCCGCTGAGCATCTTGCTTGCGTTGTTCGGCGCTGCTCAGAACCGCTGAGGCGGGGCTGATGGCATGTGCCACGGGTGTGGGTTTTGGCACTTCAACAACCACAGGCGCTGGCACTGCTGGGGCATTTTTGGCGGAATTTTTGGCCACTTCACGCAAACGCTTGGACTCTTCCAGCAAATACCTCTGGTAATCGTCCAGGTCGCCGTCAAACGGCTCGACCTTGCCCCGGCCCACCATCCAGAATTCGTCACACACCGCACGCAGCAAGGCGCGGTCGTGGCTGACCAGCATGACGGTGCCTTCGAATTCGTTGAGTGCCATGGACAGCGCTTCTCGCGTGGCCAGATCCAAGTGGTTGGTGGGCTCGTCCAACAGCAGCAGGTTGGGGCGTTGCCAAACGATCATGGCCAACACCAAACGGGCTTTTTCGCCGCCGCTCATGGAGCCTACGGACTGCTTGACCATGTCGCCACTGAAGTTGAAGGTGCCCAGGTAGTTGCGCAGGTCCTGCTCACGGCTGGGCTCGTTGCTGCCCAGCTCTCTGGCCAGACGGATCATGTGCTCCAGCGGGTTGTCGTTCGGGTGCAACACATCGAGTTCTTGCTGGGCAAAGTAGCCGATGTTCAGACCTTTGCCTTCGGTGAGTGTGCCTGCCAGCAGCGGCATGGTGCGGGCAATGGTCTTGACCAGGGTCGATTTACCTTGGCCGTTGGCACCCAAAATACCAATGCGCTGTCCAGCCAGCACCGATTTGCTGACGCCTTGCAAGATGGATTTGGGCTCGTCGTCCACCACATAGCCAAAGCTCGCTTCGCTGATGGCCAACATGGGGTTGGGCAGGTTGTTGGGCTCTTTGAAACCGAAGGTGAACTCGGCATCGGCCAGCAGCGGGGCGACTTTTTCCATGCGCTCCAAGGCTTTGACCCGGCTTTGCGCTTGTTTGGCCTTGCTGGCCTGGGCTTTGAAGCGGGTGATGAACTTTTGCAGGTGGGCGATTTTGTCCTGCTGTTTGGAAAACGACGCCTGTTGCAACTCCATCTGTTGCGCCCGCAAGATTTCAAAGGCGCTGTAATTTCCGCCATAGCGGGTGAGTTTGGCGTGGTCGATGTGCAAAGTGACGTCGGTCACTGCGTCCAGAAATTCGCGGTCGTGGCTGATCACGATCATGGTGCCTGTGTAGCGCTGCAACCAGGCTTCGAGCCAGACCAGTGCGTCCAAGTCCAAATGGTTGGTGGGTTCGTCCAAGATCAGGATGTCGGATGGGCACATCAGCGCACGGGCCAATTGCAAGCGCATGCGCCAACCACCCGAAAAGCTGTTGACCGGGTTGCTCAGCTCGTCCACTCGAAAGCCCAGACCCAAAATCAGGGCTTCTGCGCGGGGCAGGGCGTCGTGATCGCCCGCGTCGGCGAGGTCGGTGTAAACGTGCGCCATTTCCATGCCGTCGCCACTTGCTTCGGCCGCAACAAGGCGTTGGCGCAGATCGGCCAAGCGGGTGTCGCCTTCGAGCACAAAGTCAGACGCGGCTTGCTCGGTTTCAGGCATGTTTTGGGCGACTTGGCCCATGCGCCACTGGCGGGGCATTTCAAAGTCTCCGCCATCTTCGGTCAGTGTGCCGTTGAACAGTGCAAACAAGGTGGATTTGCCCGCACCGTTGCGCCCCACCAGACCTACTTTTTCTCCGGGGTTGAGGGTGACGGAGGCTTTGTCCAGCAGCACCTTGGTGCCTCGGCGGAGGGTGACGTTTTTGAGGTTGATCATGAAAAAGCAGTGACCGGACAAGTTCCGGTAAGAGGGGGGCACACCAGCTTCGGGGCTGGTGTCAAAAGGGCATAACCCGCCATTTTCGCCGATGTGCATGTCGGTGAGATGGCAGCTTGTAAGTTTTACTGTTTCCCTCGGATGCAGGAATGGTTTTTACAGGCCAATCAGGGCTTGGCGGGTGATCAGTAAAACCTGATCCTCGCCTGCACTGGTCGCCAGCCAAGCCACTTCGAGTTCGGGGAAAGCGGCGATGAAATGATCCACCTCGTTGCCGATCTCTAAGACCAGCACCGCTTGCTCGCTCATTCGCGCCGGCGCATCCTTGAGCAGCTGCCGCACAAAGTCCATGCCGTCAGTGCCGCCTGCCAGCGCCAGTTCAGGTTCGGCGCGGTATTCGGCAGGCAGGGCGTTCATGCTGGCTTGGCACACATAGGGGGGGTTGCACAGGATCAAATCAAACGGACCGTGAGTGGGTGGGTTCAGTTTGTTCAGGCCATCGCTGTGCACCAACACCACGCGCTCTTGCAACTCATGCCGCTCGACGTTGATGGTGGCCACAGCCAGTGCGTCTTCGGAAATGTCGGCCCCTGTGACTTGCACCCCGGGCCAGGCCAGCGCTGACAGCACGGCCAGACTGCCGTTGCCGGTGCACAGGTCCAGAACTTGCCGGGTTTGCTCGTTCAGCCAAGCGTCGATGGTCCCGTCGGCCAGCACTTCGGCGATCAGACTGCGCGGCACGATCGCGCGTTCGTCGATGTAAAACGACACACCCTGCAACCAAGCTTCTCGTGTGAGGTAAGCGGCGGGCTTGCGGATCAAGATGCGCTCGTCGATCAGTGCAGCACAAGCGGCTTCTTGCTCGGGTGTCACGACATGGTCGGCCACCTCGTCCAAATCGGTGTCCAAGGGCCAACCCAGACGCCAGAGCACCAACCAGACGGCTTCGTCAAAAGCGCACAGGGTGCCGTGCCCATAGGCGACATCGGCATGGTTCAGACGGGCGGCGGAGTGCTCGATCAGCGCGGCGAGCCTCACACCGCTCATGAGGACAAATCCCGGTTCAGTTTTTCCAAGGTGCGGCGGTAGATGGCTTTGAGCGGAGCGATGTCGGTCAGCGCCACATGCTCGTTGACCTTGTGGATGGTCGCGTTGGGAGGGCCGAACTCGATCACCTGGGGGCAGATCTGTGCGATGAAGCGGCCGTCGCTCGTGCCGCCTGTGGTGGACAGCGCCGTCGTCAAACCCGTTTCGTCTGTGATGGCTTGCTCAATGGCAGCGAGCAAAGTGCCCGGTGCGGTGAGGAAAGGCAGGCCTCCCAGTGTCCAGGTGAGCTCGTATTTCAAACCATGTTGGTCCAGCACAGCAGTCACCCGCTGCTGCAGGCTTTCGGGCGTGGATTCGGTGCAAAAGCGGAAGTTGAAATCCACCACGCAGTCGCCGGGGATCACATTGCTCGCGCCGGTGCCCGCGTGGATGTTGCTCACTTGCCAGCTGGTGGGGGGGAAGAAGGCGTTGCCTTCGTCCCATCGGATGGCCACCAGTTCGGCCAGCGCGGGGGCCAGGCGGTGGATCGGGTTGTCGGCCAGGTGAGGGTAGGCGATGTGGCCTTGGACGCCCTTGACGGTGAGCTTGCCGCTCAGGGTGCCGCGTCGGCCGTTTTTGATCATGTCACCCGTTTGCTGTACCGAGGTGGGTTCACCCACGATGCAAAACTGCGGCGCTTCGCCACGGGCTTGGAGCTTTTCGCAGACCACCACGGTACCGTCCAGTGCTGGGCCTTCTTCGTCGCTGGTCAGCAAAAAGGCCAGGCCAAGTTTCGGCTCTGGGTTGCTGGCCAAAAACTCTTGCACCGCCACCACCATGGCCGCCAGCGAGGTTTTCATGTCGCTTGCGCCGCGGCCAAAGAGCTTGCCGTCGCGGTGCGTGGGTGTGAAGGGGTCGCTGTCCCATTGCGTCAGCGGCCCGGTGGGCACGACATCGGTGTGGCCCGCAAAAGCCAGGGTTTGACCTGAACTGCCAGCGCGCTTTGCCCATAGGTTGCGCACGCGGAAGGTCTCGGGGCCGGAATCCATGAATTCGCAGACAAAGCCCAGGGGCTTCAGGGCGTCGGCAATCAGGTCCAGGCAGCCTGCATCATGTGGGGTGACGGAGGGTTTGGAGATCAGTTGCTCGGCCAGGCGCAGGGTGTCGTGACAGGTGTTGGTCATGGCTTGGAGGGTGTTGAGGGGATGGATGCTGGGTCAAGCCCGGCATGACATTGTGTTGGGCTGCTCTGAAAATTGTCACCCCGGGCTTGACCCGGGGTCCATCTTTTGAGGATGGGTGCGCACAAAACGGGCGATGCGTTCGGCCGCTTCCAGGCACTCGGCGGTCTCGGCCACCAAGGCCATGCGGATGCGGCCTTGGCCCGGGTTGCTGCCATTGAAGTCCCGTGCCAGGTAGCTGCCGGGGAGCACGGTGACGCTTTCGGCCTCGTACAGCGCCTTGGAAAATGCCGCGTCGTCGCCTTGCCAGCCCGCAGGCACACCCGCCCACAGGTAAAAGCTGGCGTCGGGCAGAGTCACGTCCAGCACCTGGGCCAGCACGGGCGTGACTTGGGCGAATTTGGTGCGGTACTGGTTGCGGTTGTCCACCACATGGGTTTCGTCGCCCCAAGCAGACACGCTGGCCGCTTGCACCACCGGGCTCATGGCGCTGCCGTGGTAGGTGCGGTAAAGCAAAAACTGCTGGATGATGGCCGCATCACCCGCCACAAAGCCGCTGCGCAAACCCGGCACGTTGCTGCGCTTGCTCAAGCTGGTGAAGGCGATCAGGCGTTTGAAGTCGGCGCGGCCGAGCTGGTGGGCAGCTTCCAGACCCCCCAAAGGCGCTTCTTCACGGAAGTAAATCTCGCTGTAACACTCGTCGGACGCAATCACAAAACCGTGTTGGTCCGACAGGGCAAACAGCTTTTGCCATTCCGACAGGGGCATGACCGCGCCGGTGGGGTTGCCGGGCGAGCAAACGAACAAAAGCTGCGTGCGGGCCCAGACTTCGGCAGGCACGCTGTCCCAGTCGTTGGCAAAGTTGCGCGCCGGGTCACTGGGCACGTAATAAGGCTCAGCGCCTGAGAGCAAGGCCGCGCCTTCGTAGATTTGATAAAAAGGGTTGGGACTGAGCACGGTGGCACCGGAGCGGGTCGGGTCGATCACCGTTTGCGTCAGGGCAAACAACGCTTCTCGCGAACCGTTGACCGGCAGCACTTGCGTGGCCGCGTCCAGCGTCAGGTCATAACGCGTTTTGAGCCAGGACGCACAGGCTTTTCGCAATGCAGGCTCGCCAGCAGTAGCGGGATAGGCCGACAAGCCGGTGGCCACTGCCGACTTGAGCGCTTCCTGAATGAAAGCGGGCGTGGCGTGCTTGGGCTCGCCAATGCCTAGGCTGATGGGCTTGAGGCCGGGGTTGGGCGTCACGCTGGCAAACAGCTGTTTGAGCCGTTCGAAGGGGTAGGGCTGCAGTTTGGCGAGAAGGGGGTTCATGCCTCGATTATCCCGGATGAAATAGCGGCGCATGGGTCAAGCATCGGCCAGCCTGAGAATTGGTCCGTGAGGCCTGATTTTCTCGATCCTCTCCAAGGAGCTTGCACAGACCACTGCACCGTTTGATCAAGCAGAGAGATTTGAAATGCATGGCCTATTTTGACGGCGGGCAGCGGCAGTGGCTGAGTTAACATCTAAGCTTATCCGTGATCAAGGATTGAGTTCTTTGATTCGTGCTTTTTTGAGGGTTTTGGTGACTCCTTGGCAGTTGTCCCATGTCCCTTGTGATATTTCGCTTTTCTTTGGATCGACCAGACCGCCGTGCGTCTCAATTCCATCAAACTTGCTGGCTTCAAATCGTTTGCCGAACCGACCAACTTTCTGCTGCCCGGGCAGTTGGTGGGCGTGGTTGGCCCCAACGGTTGCGGCAAATCCAACATCATGGATGCGGTGCGCTGGGTGCTGGGCGAGTCCAAGGCGTCTGAATTGCGTGGCGAGTCCATGCAGGACGTGATTTTCAACGGCACCACCACCCGAAAGCCCGCCAGCCGCGCCAGCGTCGAGTTGGTCTTCAACAACGACGACCATCGCGCCGGTGGTCAGTGGGGGCAGTTTGCCGAGATCGCCGTCAAGCGGGTGCTGACCCGCGACGGCAACAGCAGTTATTACATCAACAACCAGCCGGTGCGCCGCCGAGATGTGCAGGATGTGTTTTTGGGCACCGGTCTGGGTCCACGCGCTTACGCCATCATCGGCCAGGGCACGATCAGCCGCATCATCGAGTCGCGCCCCGAAGAGCTTCGCATGTTTTTGGAAGAAGCCGCGGGTGTGTCCAAATACAAAGAGCGCCGACGCGAGACGGAAAACCGCCTGTCTGACACGCGCGAAAACCTGACCCGCGTTGACGACATCCTGCGCGAATTGAATGCCAACCTGGATAAGCTGGAAAGGCAAGCCGAAGTGGCCCATCGGTACAACCGCTTGCAGGCTGACAGCACCTTGAAACAGCATCAGCTGTGGTTTTTAAAACGCCGCGACGCCGAGGCTGACCAAGTTCGCACCAAAGCCGATGTGGACCAGGCGGTGAATGCTTTGGAGTCACGCATGGCCGATTTGCGCGGTGTCGAGGCCGATTTGGAGACAATCCGCCAAGCCCATTACGCAGCGGGTGACCAAGTCAACCAAGCGCAGGGCGCTTTGTACGAGGCCAGCGCCGAGGTCGGTCGCCTAGAGGCCGAAATTCGTTATGTGGTTGAGGGCCGACAACGTGCAGAACAGCGGTTGCACCAACTGCTGGAACAAACCACGCAATGGGGCACACGCCGCTTGGACGCACAAACCGAGCTCGAAACATTTGCCGAGCAAACGGCCATGGCCGAAGACCACAGCATGACGTTGGCAGCGCAGGTCGAAGACCAGGCCATGGCTTTGCCCGATCTTGAGGAAGCGCTACGCAAAGCCCAAAACGACGCCACGGCCCAACGGGCCTCAGTGGTTCATGTGCAGCAGCAAATTGGCGTGTTGGCCGCTGACCAGCGCAACATTCAAGAGCAATCGCGTCAACTCGATCAGCGCCGGGAGCGCCTGTTGACGGACCGCAATGCACTGACCGCACCCGATGAAGCCCGATTGAAGCATTTGCAAGAACAAGCGGCCGAGGCTGAAGCCTTGACACAAGAGTCCGAGGCGCGCTTGCACGAATTGCAGGAACTTGTGCCCGCGCTCGACGAAGATCGCCGGCTGCGTCAAGCGGCTGTTAACCAAGAGACGGCCACCTTGGCCGATTTGCGTGCGCGCATGGATGCCCTCAAGGCCCTGCAAGAAAAAGTGCGCACCGATGGCAAGCTCAAGCCTTGGTTGTCCAAGCATGGTATGGACAGGCTGGAGGGCCTGTGGAGTCGCATCCAGATTGAGCCGGGCTGGGAAAATGCGCTTGAATCGGCATTGCGTGAACGTTTGTCTGCGCTCGAGGTCTCTCGACTGGAGCTGGTGCGGGCTTTTGCGCTGGACGCGCCGCCTGCCAAGCTGACCTTTTTCACTTCACCTTTGGCTTGCAAAGCCGCACCACGCACCGGTCTGCCCGCCGGTTGCAAGCCTTTGGCCGATTTTTTGCGAGTGCACGATGCGGGCTTGTCCGCCTTGTTGACGGACTGGCTACACGGTTGCTTGACGGCGCCAAAGATGGACGACGCCATGGCCTGGCGCAATGAGCTGAGCGCGGGCGAGACTTTGTATGTGCAGGCCGGTCATGCTGTGGACAGCCACAGTGTGGTGTTTTATGCCCAAGATTCCGAGCAAGCAGGTTTGCTCGGGCGTGCTCAGGAAATTGACAACCTCGAAAAGCAACTTCGGGCCCAAACCCTGATTTCAGAGGAAAGTCGCAGCGCTTTGGTGCGTGCGGAGGCGGCCTATGCCGATGCGTCCCAACGCTTGATCACGGTGCGTCGCGAAGCCAGTGAAAACCAGTCGCGCGCACACGAACTGCAAGTTGAAACCCTGCGTCTTTCGCAGATGGTGGCCCAAACCCGTGCCCGCGGTGAACAAATCAACAACGATTTGGCCGAGGTGGAGGCTTTGCTCGATGAGTTGCAGGAGCGGCGTGTCACAGCTGAGGCGCGCTTTGAAGAACTTGACATGCAGTTGGCAGATACCCAAGAGCGCCATGCCCAGTTGGACGAACGGGTGATGGCGTCCGAGCGCAAACTCTCCGAGTGCCGCGAGCAACAACGCAGTTTGGAGCGTCGCGCTCAGGAAGCCCAGTTTTCCCAGCGCAGCCTGGACGCTCGGCGTGCAGAACTCAAGCGCACCATCGACACCGCACAACAGCAAGTCGTCGGCATTGAAGCCGAAACGCAACGCGCCCGCGATGAACTCAGCCGATTGACCGATGCGGCCGCCCAAGCAGGGCTGCAAAACGTCCTTGCCATCAAATTGGAGCGAGAGCAAGCTTTGGGTGCTTGCCGCAGCGCTTACGATGATTTGACGGCCAAATTGCGGGCCAGTGATGATCGCAAAGGCAGTTTTGAGCGGGAACTCGATCCCCTGCGCCAACGCATCAGTGACCTGCAACTCAAGGAGCAAGCAGCCCGCTTGGGGTTTGAGCAGTACACCCAATTGTTGGCCGACGCCCAAGCGGATCTTCAAGCTGTCGCCCAGTCCATCGAAGACAGCGCGGTGCGCTTGACCGGACTGCAGGGTGAAATCGACCGCATTCACCGGGAAATCATGGCTTTGGGTCCTGTCAATTTGGCAGCGCTGGACGAATTGACGACCTCGCGCGAGCGCAAGGTTTTCCTGGATTCGCAATGCACCGACTTGACCGATGCGATGAACACGCTGGAAGATGCGATCCGGAAAATCGATGCGGAAACCCGGGATTTGCTGGGCGGCACTTTCAAGATTGTCAACGAGCACTTCAGTCGGATGTTTCCCGAATTATTTGGCGGCGGCAATGCCCGCTTGGTCATGACGGGTGATGAGATTTTGGATGCGGGTGTACAAGTGCTGGCGCAGCCACCCGGTAAAAAGAACCAAACCATTCATTTGCTGTCGGGCGGCGAAAAGGCCCTGACTGCGATTGCTTTGGTGTTTGCGATTTTTCAGCTCAACCCGGCACCTTTTTGTTTGCTCGATGAGGTGGACGCACCGCTGGACGATGCCAACACTGAACGCTACGCCAAGTTGGTCAAGGGCATGGGCAAAGAGACCCAGTTTTTGTTCATCAGCCACAACAAAATCGCCATGGAAATGGCCGAGCAGTTGATTGGCGTGACCATGCAAGAGCAGGGTGTTTCCCGCATTGTGGCTGTGGACATGGAGTCTGCAGCGTCATTGGCCGACGTGGCCTGAGGAAGTTATGGCGGATTCTTTGAGTTCTTTGCAAGTGAGTTTGGCCGCCATTGGGGGGCTGACGGTGGTGGCTGTTGTGGCCTACAACTATTGGACTTCGCGTCAAAAAGCCCCCAAACAAGCCGAACCCCAAACTGAGCCGACGGGACTGCATCCTGCCGCTTCATTTGCCAGCAGCCAGGCGATTGAGCCTGTCTTGAACGATGATTTTGTCGCTTTGTCACCGGTTGATAAAAAACCGCATTTGGATGCCTTGATCGATGTGATCTCGAGCATTGAAGTGGAGCAAGCCGTGCCCGCCCAATCTGTATTGGCTGCCTTACCGCCCACGCGTCGGGTGGGCACCAAAGCCTTTCACATCGAGGGATGTTGTCAGCTTCAGGGGCCATGGGAGCCTGTAGAGCTTGGCAAACGCTATGTGGCTTTTCAAGCCGGTGTGCAGTTGGCCAATCGGGTCGGCGCACTCAACGACATTGAATTTTCTGAGTTTGTGGTTAAAACCCAAGCCTTTGCGGACGCCATCGGAGGGACTGCCCATTTCAGCGACATGATGGAGGAGGTGGCCCGCGCTCGCGAACTGGATCAATTCGCCAGTGCACACGACGTGCAACTGAGCTTTACGCTTTGTGCACGGTCGGCGGCTTGGAGTTCGGGATACATCCAGCAACATGCAGCACGCTTGGGCTTTGTCATGGGCCTTATCCCGGGGCGCATGGTGCTGCCTTCTGAACAAGCAGGACTCCCCTTGTTGTCACTGAGTTTTGACACGCAGGCCGCAATGGCCGAAGACCAGGCTTTGTCGGCCATCCGTGAATTCACACTGAGCCTGGATGTTCCGCAAATTGCCGTTGAAAACCTTCCTTTTGAACGCATGCGTGAAGTGGCCTGCTCGCTGGCCGACAACATGGAAGGGTTGATCACCGACGGTGATGGGCAGGTTCTGAACGATGTGGCGCTTGACCAAATTGCCAGTGACTTGCTCGTTCTTTACGAGGCGCTCAATGCCCGTGAATTGTCGGCAGGATCGGCACAAGCGCGTCGCTTGTTTTCTTGAGGGTGTTGATGGATGAGCCCCTCAAATTTTGACTTGTTTTCAGACCAAGCGATGGCCGAGTCAGTCCCCAGCTCAGCTGCCGCATTGCCACAACTGAGGGCCCAAAACCTGCGTGACTTGCTGCACCACCATGCACATGCTTACTACACGCTTGACGCCCCTGAATTACCCGACGCCGAATACGACCGGCTTTTTCGTGAACTTCAAGCCCTCGAGGACTTACATCCAGAGCTGCTGACCCCGGATTCGCCCACCCAACGCACAGGCGGGGCAGTGCTGGCTGCTTTTCAGCAGGTCACACACCGTGTGCCCATGCTCAGCATTCGCACCGAAACCGACAACGAGGCCAGTGGGGCCGAGGCCTTTGACACCCGGATTCGCAAAGAGCTGGGCCTTGTACCAACCGAGCCTCCTGTGGTCTATGTGGCCGAACTGAAGTTTGACGGATTGGCCATGAGTCTGCGCTACGAAGCGGGCCTGCTGGTGCAGGCGGCCACTCGGGGCGATGGTGAAACCGGTGAAGAGGTCACGGCCAACATCCGCACCATTCAACAAATTCCCCTGCGCTTGCCAGCCGATGCGCCTGCTGTGCTGGAAGTGCGCGGCGAGGTTTACATGCGCCGGGATGATTTTGAAGCCCTCAATGAACGCCAACGCCAGCGCATTGCATCAGGCACCAAAGGCGAAAAAACCTTTGTCAATCCGCGCAACGCGGCAGCGGGCGCGGTGCGCCAACTCGACTCCGGCATCGCGGCCGAGCGACCGCTGAGTTTTTTTGCCTACGGCCTGGGCGACATGACGCCTTCGAACGAAGGGGGCCCGACATGGACCACACACTACGCCATGCTCATGCAGCTCAAGGCCTGGGGCTTTCCGGTGGCCCAACAAACCTCTCGCGTCCATGGCGCATCTGGCTTGGTGGCATTTCACCAGCGCATTGCCGTTGAGCGCGACGCCTTGCCTTATGACATCGACGGCGTGGTTTATAAAGTTGACGATCTGGCGCTGCAAACGCGATTGGGTTTTGTGACCCGGGAGCCACGTTGGGCCGTGGCGCACAAATACCCGGCCCAAGAAGAGATGACCACCGTGCTGGCCATTGATGTTCAGGTGGGTCGAACCGGCAAGCTCACGCCCGTGGCCAAACTCAAGCCGGTGTTTGTCGGTGGCGTGACGGTCACCAATGCCACTTTGCACAATGAATTAGAAGCCCGCCGCAAGGATGTGCGTGTAGGGGATACAGTCATCGTTCGTCGCGCAGGGGATGTGATCCCGGAAGTTGTGTCGGTGGTGCTGGAGCGACGCCCCCCGGATGCACAGCAGTTCACCATGCCCGCCCACTGTCCCGTGTGCGCAAGTCTGGCCGAACGGGAAGAGGGCGATGCCGACCACCGCTGCACGGGGGGGCTGTTTTGCAGCGCACAGCGCAAGCAAGCCATCTGGCACTTTGCCCACCGCCGCGCGATGGATGTGGATGGTTTGGGTGACAAATTGGTGGATCAACTGGTCGATGCGGGCCATGTCAAAACCCTGGCCGATCTTTATCACCTCAAGCTGGAAACCTTGTCAGGCATGGACCGCATGGCCGATAAATCGGCTGTCAACCTGTTGGAGGCCTTGGAAAAATCCAAAACGACGACCTTGGGTCGTTTTTTGTTCAGTTTGGGCATTCGCCATGTGGGCGAGGCCACGGCCAAAGAATTGGCACGACATTTCGGGCAACTGGATGCTGTCATGGCTGCCAGTGAAGATGCCTTGCTGCAAGTAGCCGATGTGGGCCCTGTGGTGGCGCACAGCATCCGCAGCTTTTTTGACCAAGTTCATCACCGTGAAGTTGTCCAGGCCCTGCGCGATGCAGGCGTGAGCTGGGCAGAGGGAGAGGCTTTGGCCCCCACCGAAATGCCATTGGCAGGCATCACTGTGGTGTTGACCGGCACTTTGCAAAGCATGAGTCGCGACGAAGCCAAGGAAAAGCTCGAAGCCTTGGGTGCCAAAGTGGCGGGGTCGGTCAGCAAAAAAACCCACTACGTGGTCGCTGGTGCCGAGGCAGGCAGCAAACTCGACAAGGCCCAAGCGCTGGGCGTGCCCCTGCTTGGCGATGAAGGTTTGCTGCTGTTGTTGGCGGGCCAAAAACCCTGAGCCTCAATCGTCTTCAGCCGCGCTGATCTCCGGAAAAAGCACCTCGGTGAAGCCAAAGCGGCTGAAGTCACGCACCCGCATGGGATAAAGCTTGCCGATCAGGTGGTCGCATTCATGCTGCACCACCCGCGCATGAAAACCATCAACTGTGCGGTCAATGGGCGTGCCTTGTTGGTCAAACCCTGTGTAGCGAATGCGCGACCAGCGAGGCACCACACCACGCAAGCCGGGCACCGACAAGCAACCTTCCCAATCCTCTTCTTCTGCAGCATCCAGTGGCATGATCACCGGGTTGATCAGCACCGTGCGCGGCACCAACGGACGGCCAGGGTAGCGCGGGTTCACGCTTGAGCTGCCAAAAATCACCACCTGCAGGTTCACAGCAATTTGCGGCGCGGCCAAGCCTGCGCCATTGACGCTGGCCATGGTGTCTTGCATGTCGACGATCAACGCATGCAGCTCACGGGTGTCGAATGTGGTCACGGACTCGGCCACGCGCAGCAAACGCGTATCGCCCATTTTGAGGATTTCACGAACAGTCATGGCAGCAGCCTCACAAGAAGAAATAAAAAAACACGATCATTTGCG
Organism: Comamonadaceae bacterium; assembly: GCA_027486555.1. Taxonomy (GTDB): domain Bacteria; phylum Pseudomonadota; class Gammaproteobacteria; order Burkholderiales; family Burkholderiaceae_C; genus Limnohabitans_A. The sequence goes on along the minus strand of JAIXOX010000135.1, from coordinate 26,414 downwards.
TCCGCCCAAGCGCATCGGCGCGGCCAATGGTTCGGCCTGATGGATCGTACAGCCGCTCACCATCGATGCGCCCCATGAGCGTGCCCGAAGCGCTGTAAAGCCGCTCACCATCGATGCGCCCGATTGGGCTGCCCGTGGCGTTGTACACCCGATTCCCATCGATGCGGCCCAGTTGCCGTCCTGAGGTGTCATAAATACGCCCGCCGTCCACTCGGCCCATCAGTTGGCCTGATCCGTTGTAAAAACGTTTTTCATCCACCCGTCCCAACGCACGACCACTGCTGTCGTACATGCGCTGGGCAAAAGCGCTGGGTATCAGCAAGCTCAAAACAAACAAGGTGATGGTCAAAGGCCTTAAAGGCCAGGGGAGGTATCGAACCTCGAGATGTGGGCCATGGTGCATCGAGACCGATCTTTGTTTGAAGTCCCACGAGGCCAAGTTCACAGAGGTTAAAACGGCTTGCATCCAGCTTGGGCGCACCATTTCAAAAGATGGTCAGGACGCTTTAAAAAGGGAAAGTGAGATGTTTCTAAGGTGTTGGTTACATATTTTGCACGCCATAACGCTGTATGTACCAGTCCACAAACCGCTTCACACCCACATGCAAATCAGTGCCGGGAGACTGGCCCGTCCAAGCCTGGAGTGAGCTGGTTTCAGCGGCCGTGACCTCGACATCTCCCGCTTGAATCTCACGGTTGATTCGAATCGCAGACTTGCCGAGCGCCTGCTCAATGGCCTGGATGAACACATCGAGTTGAACAGGGTTGGCATTGCCCACGTTGAAGATCCTGTAAGGCGCGGTACTGGTGTCAGGGCCTGTGGCCGTCGAGCCGGTTTCGATGGGTTCTGCGGGTCGGTACAAGACGGCCAACACACTGTCCACCACATCATCGACATAGGTGAAATCACGAACCATGCGGCCATGGTTGAACACTTCGATGGGCTCTCCAGCTGCGATGGCGCGAGTGAAGCCCCAAGCCGCCATGTCGGGCCTTCCCCAGGGTCCGTAAACCGTGAAAAAACGCAAACCTGTTGTAGGCAAACCGTACAAATGGCTGTAGGAATGCGCCATCAACTCATTGGATTTTTTGGTGGCCGCATAAAGTGAGATCGGGTGGTCCACCGGGTGCGACTCGGCAAATGGGACAATGCGGTTACCGCCATAAACGCTGGAACTGCTGGCGTAAACAAGATGCTCCACCCGCCAGCGGCGGGACCACTCCAAGACCTGCAAGAAACCCGTCAAATTGGCACTGGCGTAATCCATGGGCTGAAGAATCGAGTGCCTGACCCCAACCTGCGCGGCCAAATGCACAACACGCTGGGGCTTCATGGTCTTTTCTATAGCCGCCAGCACATCGGGGCGGTTGATGTCGGCTTCTAACAATTGAAAGTTTGGGTGCTGGAGCAAGAGCGATGCACGGTCACGTTTGAGGCCCACGTCGTAATAAGGACTGAAACTGTCAAGTCCCAGCACATGGTGGCCTTGTTGCAACAAGCGCTCGCTGGTGTGCATGCCAATGAAGCCTGCGGCTCCGGTGACCAAGATGTTCATGGAGAGGCCCCGTCAAGTTGCGACTTATTGAGATTGAGCGCGCGCTTGCGGCGCATCTGCAGGAGGGTCAAGCCCAACCACGCCCAGCGAACAAGCATGACAACCGTCCACATCATGGCCCAGCAAAACAAGATGTCGCTCAAGAAATGCTTGCCAAAAATGATCCTCACCATCCCAATGGTCAGACCGCAGGCGGCTCCCACAAGCAACCACCGTCTGCGGCGAACCTTCGAACCCAGAATGCCCACCGCCATGAGGGCAAAGCCTGTCCCGGCGTGGCCGCTGACAAATGAACAATTGCGTTGACAGCTGTTGGTGGGCACCAATGGTCCCGTGAATTGCACTGGGCCGCCAAACGCCTGCACAGCCTCAGGCCTTGAACGGCCCCAATTGTCTTTGAAGACGCTGTGCACCACGGCGCCCAAGCCCAGCATCAAAGTCAGCATCAAAGCAGCACTCCAACGCCATGTGTGGCGAGAATTGGTTGGCAGGGCGTACGAACGGATGTTGTCCAGCGCAGCGTGGCGCATGCGCCCCTGCCACCAAGACCAGACAATCCCTGTCAAAGCGCCCAGCAGCAGCGCTCGACCAGCCCATGGCACCGCGCTGTCAAACGCGACAACCCACTCCAATTTCCGCGCAGTGAATCCCGCCTCGGGAGAATAAAAGAGACCCGTGAAATGCAAATCAAGCTCTGGCCACAAGCCAAAAAGCGCAATCAAAAGCGCCCACAAAACCATCAACAGCATGCGCTCTTGCTCAATTGTTTTCATAAGTGTCCATCGGTCAGGGGTGTGAGCCGCCAAAGTTCCATCTCAAACCACCGTGTTCAGGGGTGGCCAATCCCTGAAAACGCAGCTGCAACGGCCGCCTGGTGCGTGCAGGTTGAACATGTTCATCTCAGGGGGCAACTACGGCTTGGGGTGCAACAGGACTGACCCAACGCAGACCTCTGGACTCAAAACCGATCACAAAAGTCTGACCATCCTGGGGCATGGTTTGAACAAGCGCCCAATGCCCGACTTGAGGCGCTTGGCGCGGCGTTTCGCTTTGCCGGTAAAAACCAACACTGGGCTGGTGCAAGCCCCATTGGGTGGCATGCGCCAAGCCCTGCGATCGGGCCCAAAGCCCTGCTGCCTTGACTGGACCTTGCAAAGTCTCACCCCACCAAGGAACAACGACCCATGCCAAAAAAACAGCAGCCACGCCCGCTGGCAAAAACCAGCGTTTGGGGCCAAGCCTCGAGGGGGCAAAAAGGCTCAAGACGGTAAGCACCAGCGCCAAGACGGCCCAAGCCAACACCTCAGAAGTTTCGGGGGCTGTGCTCAGAAGTTGTTGAACAGGTCCGTTGTCCATTTGCTGCGCCACGTAGGGCACCGCGCCAATCATGCCAAGCCACAAAACAGGTGTGATCAACATGCCTGACAACAAACCCAACTTCAGCCCTCGGCCACCGTGATCGGTCAGCATCACTCGCGCCAGGAGCAGTGCGATGGGCATGCCGGCATACAAGACATAGTGCGGCAATTTGGTGCCAGACAGCGAGAAAAACACCACCACAAAAACGGCCCAAATGAGTAAAAATCGATCGGTGCTGTCTGCCCAAAATTGCCGCACCCGCCAAACCATGGGCAAAAGCAAGGCCGACCAGGGCAACCACAACAAAGGCAAAACCACCACGTAATAGAGCAAGCTGCCACCGTGGCCCTCCAATGGCCCACTGAAGCGCTCAAGGTTGTGCCTCAAGAAAAAACCATCGATGAACGCGTCACCGTGGCGCTGCCAGGCGTACAGGTACCAGGGCAGACAAATGAGCCCTAAAAGGATCCAACTGGGCCCATCGACCAAGGCTTGGCGAAAGCGACGACCCCGGTCCGACGACAGCGACCAGAGCAACAAAGTGACTCCGGGAATGAACAGCGCAACAGGGCCTTTGGCCAGTACACCCAAACCGAACCACAGCACAGACCACCGCAAATCCCGCAAATGGCCTTGGGTGGCAAACAAAACCAAACGCAAGCCGCCCAGCAGCAACAAGGCATTGAGCAATGCGTCAGCCGTGGCGGCTCTTGAAATCAACAAAAAGCCTGCACTGGTGCCCAGCAAACCAGCGGCCAAACAGCCCCGTTCGCCCGACGCCTCTGGCCATAAGCGACGAGCATGCCAAACCAGTCCAAACAAAGAGAGTGCAGCACACAGCGCAGAGGGAAACCTGACGGCCCATTCGTTCACGCCAAACAGGTGCATGGCAAACGCTTGAAGCCAATACACCAAAATGGGTTTGTCAAAGCGGTCGGCACCATTGAGCGTGGTGTGCCACCAATCGCCACTTTCAAGCATTTCTCGCGAGGCCTCGGCAAACGCTCCTTCGTCTACATCAAAAAGAGGATAAGCGCCCAATCGCCCCATCAACAACAAAGCGATGGCCAAGAACCCGAGGGCCCACCACAGTCGCTCAGCCGAAGCCGTGCGCAAGCCTGGTTCAGCCATGCCAAGCCTCATCCGGACTGAGCACCAAAGCATGGGGCAGCACATGGTAGGCGCGTGCGTGGTTGCCATCGAAATAAATACGCGCCAAGATCTCAGCCAAGACCCCGGTGGTCAAAAACTGCAGCCCGGCAATCACGCAGAAAAACCCCATCCAGAGCAATGGCCGTCCGCCCACCGACTCGCCGTTGAATTTCAAGGCCAACAAATAGGCCAATACCAAGCTGCCCATGGCACCTAAAAGCAGACCGATTCCCCCAAAAAAATGCCCTGGCCTGGAGCCAAAACGCAAAAAGAAATGGATGGCCAAAAGGTCCGTCAAAACCCGCAGTGTGCGAGACAGACCGTATTTGGACTGACCAAATTGCCGCGCTTGGTGCTTGACAGGTTCTTCGGCCATGCGGTCAGGGGACGTGACGGTGGACAACCAAGCAGGAATGAACCTGTGCATTTCTCCATAAAGCCGAATTTCTTTCAAAACCGGTGCGCGGAAAACTTTCAAACTGCAACCCAAGTCTTGAAATTTCAGGCCCGTGACCCGCGCGATCAAACGGTTGGCCAAAAAAGAGGGGAGTTTTCGCAACAACCAACCATCTTGTCGTTGCACCCGCCAGCCGGCCACCAAGTCCAAGTCCTCGGCCCAAAGACGTTGGGCCAATCGAGGAATGTCGGCCGGGTCGTTTTGCAAATCACCATCCAGCGTTGCAATCACATCGCCTCGGGCGTAGTCAATCCCCGCCTGCATGGCCGCCGTCTGGCGAAAGTTGCGCCGAAGGGCAATGATGCGAATGTGTGGGCCCAGCTTGGCTGCATGGGCTCTCAAAATCTTGGCTGTGCCATCGGTGCTGCCATCATCCACCACAATCAATTCCCACGGCATGCCACACGAGGTCAAGGCCGATTGCACACTGTCCAACATGGGGACTGCGCTTTCCACCTCATTGAACATGGGAATGACGACCGACAAACGGGGAGCAGACGCGAGCGTCAATGCTTCTTGAAAACTCATGCTGGATGGATCCCTGAAAAAGGCTGCTCAGTCCAGCCCAAAAGACGGGCCGCAAGGGCCGAAATGATGGTGACAGCCAACGCCATCAAATGCACCACCAAAAAGGCAGCTGGCAAATGCAAAGGCAAAGGCAAAGGGGCAAAATCCAGAGGATGGGTCAAAGAATCCGAATGATGGGCCCACGTTGCACCAGCCCAAGCACCGGCTTCGTAGGGACCGAAACCAGCCGGCGGCTGGAGCGGCATGGCAGCGCCCCACTCACCACCCAAAGCGCCAGCCAATGCATAACGCATATCCAAGCCACCCAATTCCGACAAGGGCCAAGCAATGGCCAGCAGTTTTACGGCCCAGTTAGAGACGGCGTAAAACCAAGAAGTCCAATTGACTTGTACAGGGGCCACCAGCTTGGGTGGGTTGACTTGTGAGCGAGTGTTTTGCGGCTGTGCATGTGAGGCATCCTGCTTCAAGACTTTTCCAGCCAGCCTTTGGTACGCCATTTTCCAAACCCATGGAAACACCCACGGCAAAACCACGAAGAGCATAAAGACAGTCAGCAAACTGCGCCATGCCAAAACCAAGGGCAGCCAGAAAAATACAGCAAAACAAAGCAAGATGCCCATGTCCTGAAGCCTCATTTTCACAAGGCTCAGGGTGGCCTCAAGAAGACTGACATGACCACGTTTGTGCAAAGCCCAAACATAAACCGCCTCACCCGCCCGCATGGGAACCAAAACCACCCAGGCACTGTGTGTCACCAGCAAGCCCCAAGCCTCGTGCCAACGCATGTCCAAGCGTTGTGACCATTCGTTTCGTATCCGACCCGCCCGCAACACATGGCTGAGCATCAGGCCGCACACACCCACACACCACGCCGATGCACTCACCGATTGGCTGCGTTCCCAAACCAAGCTCCAATCCACCGCTTTCAACAGCCATATCAACAGCACCAAGCCCAAAAGCAAAGAGGCCGCCCAGCCCACATGTGCACGAACTTTGGAAGCGACCGTATTCATTTGAAAGCCAGTTTCATGACAGGACGCAAACGCACCAAGCAACTCACGATGGCCATCGATCCCAAAAAACCTTGAAACCAAACGGCCTGCGGTTGTCCAGTGTCGGTACCGAAACAAATGGCGGCCAAGGCCAACTCCAATGTGCAAAGCCACCACCTGCGGTGCTTGTCATGGGCCAAAGACAACACGGGTGGGTGAGGCATCCAAACATGCACAAGCCGGTAAGCACCCACCGCCAATGCCATGCCCAAAGGTGCACCAACCATCACGTCAGCAGGCCAGTGTGCGCCAACAGCCACACGAGACCAGGCCACCAAAAAACCCGACAACACCAAAATGTACAAACGCGTCTTGTCCAATTGACCCCGCTCGCGCAGCGCCAGCGCCAACAAAGTGATCAACGCTGCAGCGCCCGCTGCATGACCTGATGGCATGGAACCGCTGTGAAGAATTGGCTCGCCAATCACTTGCAAATTGGAATCGTTGAGCCAGGAAAGTGGTCTTGGGTGGTACGCAACCCGTTTGACAAACGCAACAAACAAACCACCAAAAACCACAGTCAATAAAGCGGCAACGGCCCATCGTCCGTGTTCGCGGTCAAAGACCGTGACCACAATGAGCACAGCCCAACCAAATCCCAAAAGAGTGGTGCTGGCCCAAAAGAAATCTGGAAAAAACGCTTGGGTGTGGGCCCAAAGCATCCACGCCATGTTGAGATCACTGCGGTGAATTCCCAGTCCCAAAACCATTATGGCCAACGCCACCCACCAAATCCACCTTGGTAGCTGACTTAATTCGATGTTGCACTGAGCAGTGGAGACCTTAAGGGCATGAGGCTGGGATTTAGGGCTTACATGCATGAATAAACTGGCTACAAATAAACTTAAATTTTACATTTTTAACGTTTCAAAATGAAGTAATTTCAGTGAAATTACCGTGACAGCCTGTTTGATGTGTCGTGCTTTTGAACTTCTCACAGGCAACGAGCACATCCATTTCACGAAAAAGGGTGTTGAACGATTAAACGATTTGATTGAAGACAAAGAGCGAATCGGTTGAAGAACCTCAACATCAAGAAAATTTTCAAGGACGTTTGGTGCAGACCGCTTGTTGGGCTTGCTGCAGGCTTTGACGCCGGGGCATTGGGCTTTGCAGCAACCACTGCTGCAGGTCTTGTAATACTTCTTGGGTGTGCAGCTGGCGCGTCAACAAGTGCCAGCCTTCGGGATAAACCACAAAGTCCAGCGCTGCGCCGGGGGAGCTTGCCCCGTTCAGGTGGGTCAACCAATCGCACACGGGCGGGGGGGGGATGATGCGGTCGCGCAGGCCGTAAAGTACAAGGCTGCGCTGCAGCGGCAGGGTGCTGAGGTTTTGTGCCCGGCCCATGAGGTCTGTCACCCCCGCCAAACTGCTGACGCGGGTGGCTTTGATGAACAGCGGGTCGCGCCCCAGGTCGCGCGCGACCTCGGGGTCGTTGGTCGGCGTGATGCCCAATGACCGCACGCCCCGGCCGGTGAATACCATGTCGGGGGCCACGGCGTTCATGAACTTCAGGCTCAGCCGCTGGTACCAAGGCATGCTGTTCGCGCCCCAGACGGCGGGGGCCTTCAGCACAATCTGATCGGCCTCCAAGCCGGGCGATTCAGAAGCCGCCACCCACACCAGGGCACCGCCCATGCTTTCGCCCACCACCGTGATGGGTAAGCTCGGGTGCCGAACGCGCAGTTGTGCCGCGATGTGGCGCAGGTCGTCCAAGAGTGTGTCCGCACCGGGCCAGATGCCGGGCTGCGGGTTGGCCCCAAAGCCGCGATGGTCGTAGGCATAAACCGTGGCACCCATTTCGCCCGACAAGTGCTGCGCCAATGGTTCAAAAGCTTTGCTGTAGTCGTTGAAACCGTGCACGCCCAAAACGATGTGCCGGGGCGTCACTGAGGTCCAGACCCGTGCGGCAAGATGATCGCCACCGGGCAAATCAAAGCGCATGGGCACGGGCGTGATGGCTTGGGTGGGGCTGATTTTGTCGACGGCGTCCAACTTGTGCGGTGCAGGCGATGTCAGCGAAGAGGCGCTGCAGCCAGCCAAGAGCAACAGACCAACAGCACAGATCCAGTGTCTGAATTTGAGCTGGCAGGTACGCAGGGGAGTCATGAGCGATTTCAGGGCAAGTACATGGGCGAGGTCTATTTGGATACCATTTTTCGGATTTCAAAGGGCTTTGAGTTTGTCCAGAGCAGCGAAAAGGGTCGCCTCGGTTTTGGCAAAGCAAAACCGGATGACTTTTTGGTCGAAACCGCTGCCATAAAAGGCCGACAAGGGAATCGCAGCCACACCAATCTCGGCGGTGAGCCATTGACAGAAGTCGGCTTCACTCAGGTTTTTTTCAGGCACTTGCAGTTCTGAAATGTTGACGCACTGGAAGTACGTGCCTTCACTGGGCAAGAGTTTGAAGTGGGTTTGCGCCAGGCCTTGGCGAAACAGGTCGCGCTTGCGTTGGTAAAAAGCGGGCAACTCCAAATAGGGGGCCGGGTCGGCCATGTAGCGGGCCAGGGCGTGTTGCATGGGGGTGTTTACGGTGAACACCATGAACTGGTGCACTTTGCGCAGCTCGGCGGTGTACTCGGCGGGGGCAGCAACAGTGCCAACTTTCCAGCCCGTGACGTGGTAGGTTTTACCAAAGCTGGAAACGATGAAGGCCCGAGCGGCGAGGCCATCAAAATGCGCGGCGCTCCAATGTTGCAAAGGGGCGTAGACCATGTGTTCGTAGACTTCGTCGCTGATCAGCACCACATTGGTGGGGGCCAACAAGTCTTGCAGGGTGAGCATTTCTTCACGGCTCCAGACCATGCCGCTGGGGTTGTGCGGGGTGTTGATCAGGATGGCGCGGGTGCGAGGACCGATGGCGGCGCGGATGCGGTCGAAGTCGGGCCTGAAGCTGCCCGGTGTGAGCGGCACACGCACCACGCGACCGCCAGCCAGTTCGATGTTGGGCACGTAACTGTCGTAACAAGGTTCGAGCACGATGACTTCGTCGCCGGGGTGCACGATGGCCAAAATGATGGCCAAGATGGCTTGGGTGGCACCTGCGGTCACTGTGATTTCAGTGCTCGGGTTGTAACGGCGGCCGTACAAGGCTTCAATTTTGGTGACGACGGCTTCGCGCAGCGGGGCCACGCCGGGCATGGGCGGGTATTGGTTGTGGCCCTCGCGCATGGCGTCGCCCACCAAGTCGGTGAGTCGGGGATCACACGGAAAGTCTGGAAAGCCTTGGCCAAGGTTCACGGCTTTTTTTGCGGCGGCCAGGGCAGACATGACGCTGAAGATGTTGGTGCCCATGTGGGGCGCCTTGGAGATGAGAGCGGGGCTGTTGACGGTCATATGCAAAGGGGGGGAGGCGGTGATCAGAGTTCGTAATCGTTGACGTGGCCCGTCATGGCTTTGGCGATCAGCGGTGCGGTGAGGCGGTCGCTCAGCAACTCCGCAAATTGGTAAACAAACTGGCGCAAATAGGCCCCGCGCTTGAAGGCCACGCGGGCCACATTCATGCCGAGCAGTTGGCCCAAGGGGCGCACGGCCAGGTCTTTGACCGGATCGTCTTGCACGGCCATTTCGGCCACAATGCCGATGCCCAATCCCAAGCGCACATAGGTTTTGATGACGTCCGAATCGATGGCTTCCAGCGCAATGCGGGGGGTGATTTTTTTGGCCGCAAAGGCTTGGTCGATGCGGCTGCGACCGGTGAATGAGGGGTGGTAAGTGATCAGTGGTTCGCTGGCAATGTCTTCCAAAGACAGTGAAGTTTTTGCTGCCAGTGGATGGTCCAATGGCAGCACGAGAACGTGTTGCCATTCGTAGCAAGGCAGTGTCACAAGATCTTCGTAAGCCGAGAGCGACTCGGTGGCAATGCCAATCTCGGCGGTGTCATCCAGCAGCATTTTGGCCACCTGGTCTGGGGCACCTTGGTGAAGGCTGATGTTGACCTTGGGGTATTTGTCGCGCAATTTGGCCACGGGCAGGGGCAGCACGTAACGCGCTTGCGTGTGGGTGGTGGCGATCGACAAGGTGCCACTGTCCTGGGCACTGTAATGGTCGCCGATTTTGCGTAAATTGCTGACCTCACGCAAAATCAGTTCAATGCTGCGCAGCACCTGTTCGCCAGGCTCCGTGATCCGCTTGAGCCGCTTGCCATGGCGAGCAAAAATTTCTATTCCAAGCTCCTCCTCAAGCTCGATGATGGCTTTGGACACACCCGGTTGGGATGTGTGCAGGGCTTTGGCCGTTTCAGTGAGGTTGAGGTTGCGACGTGCCGCCTCTTGGACAAAGCGAAATTGGTGAAGATTCATATGCGAAATGTTATATTGATTTCGTATATTATGCTTTAAACATCTATTGCTGCTTGCTTGGCCCGCCGGCAATGTCGGCCATGAGCTGGGTCATGGCAGGGTGCTCACCAATGGGCGGCATCAACTCAAAGCACATTTGGGGATAAGCTTGAACCAAGTCCTTGACCAACAAGGGCAGGTCTTCCCTGGCGTGACGCCCAACACCTAAAAACATGGGAACAATGCGCAGGTGCTCGATGCCTTGTTTCATCAACGCTTCAACGGTTTGCGGCAAGTCCGGCTTGGTCAGTTCCAAAAAGGCACAGCTCACGGCAACATCTGGCTGTTGCTCCAGCATGCGTTGCACGACGGCATCCATGGGCAGTCTCCAAAGTGGATCGCGTGATCCATGCGCAAACAAGATGACGCCTTTTTTTATGTTTTCTTTTTGCATCATCGCCTCAACACCATCCACCAAAAAGCAGCCAAAGATATGGCGCTGTAAATCAAAGCCGGTGCAGCAGACGTGAGCAACGGTTGCCAATTTTGTAAATTCCCAATGTGACCGAAAACATTGTTGAGCAATGTGAAGCTGATGCCTGCAAGAACGCCACCAAAAACATGGCCTGCAATCTGTCCAGAGCGAAAGTGCAAATAAGCAAAGGGCATGGCGAGGACCAGCATCACCAAGCAGCTCAAAGGGTAAAAAACCTTGCGCCAAAACGCAATTTCATACCGCTGGGCATTTTGCTTGTTGCTTGTCAAATGCCGCATGTAATTGAACAGATCCCAAGTGCTCATGGTGTCCGGGCTGAGTAAGGCCGCTGCCACCATGTCTGCGCTGATCGTGGTCTTCCACGTCAACTGGGCGTGCTGCAGGGCTTGGTATCTTTCAAGTCCATTTGACGGCTCGTTGAGCAGTGTTTTTTCTTGAACTTGTTTCAATTGCCATTCGTTTGGCAGGATTTCCCCTGTTGCTGCTGTGGTGATCGAGAGTAAACGACCCTGGCTGTTAAAGGCATGAATGCGAATGTCTTGCATCTGTGCAATGCCATCAAATCGACGTACATTGACCGCAAATTGTTGTTGATCTTGTTTTTCCTTGAGCCAAGCACCCGTCTGGCCGACTGTCAAGTTGCCCTGAAATTTTGTTTTGATGTGTTGGGCCTGGCGCTCGGCCCAAGGTGACGCGTAATCACCAAAGAGAAACGTCAGACTTACAAAAATCAAACCAAGTTGAAGGAGCAGGTTCAGTGCCTTCCATGGCTCGAGTCCCCCGGTTCGTAAGATGGTGAACTCAGAACTTTGCGCCAGCCGGGCCATCACAAAAATGCTGCCAATCAAGACCGAAATGGGCATCAACTCGTAGAGATGGTTGGGCGTTTTGAGCGCAATGAACAACAAGGCATGCTGCATGCGATAGCCTTGAGACGCATACCTGTCGAGGGCTTGGAGTTCGTCAACCAGGTCAAAAAACAAAAACAAAGCCAAAAAACCAGCCAACACAAATAAAACGGCCCGAAAAATTTCGCCGTGCAGCAGAGTTCGGACCGTTTTCATGCGGCACCTCCTGTCGGCGCAACACGACGCCACAAGCTTCGCCAAGTCCAATTCATGTGCCGCAAAGCCAGCCATATGCAGGCCAAGAGCAACATCCCGCCATGCAGTTGAACCATGAAAGAGCCAAAGCCTACCCGCCCATTTGCAATCCAGTTTTGCCCCACACTCAGCAAGTTGTAGTAAGCGATAAAGACAAACAAAGCCAAACCCAGGTGGTAGCTGCGCCCTGCTCTGGGATTGACTGCAGACATGGCCAAAGCGATCAAAACCAAATTGATGCCCGCAAGACTCAAGCCCAGACGCCAAGACAGCTCGCCTTGGTGAGTGGGCGTAAAGTCCCGCATCAATTCAAGCGTGGACTTCAATCGACTGTTGCTGCGATCGCCTGCCACCACTGCGTCAGAGTCAATCAGCAACTGGTATTTTTCAAATTGAGTCAAACGGGTTTCGCCACTGACCAAATTCGTCCACCATTGCTGTCCTTTTTCAAGCAGCAAAAATCGGTCAGGTCCCACCCGTTCTATGCGTCCTTGGGTGGCGGTGGTGACACTTTCCGTGCTGCCATCACGACTTGAAACAAAAACGTTGTTGCCCCATTGTTGTCCAGGGCTGTCCTTGTCGATAAAAAAGACCCGATTGCCTCCCGCTGACTCTTGAAACTGACCGGGTGCAATGCGCTCAACGTCATTGCGTTTCTCAAAGCGTTGCTTGAGGTCTTCTACTTGCTGGTTGCTCCAAGGCCAAATGAACAATGCCAGCATGGCAATCATGGTCAAAATGGGCCAAGTGAATCGGAAAAGGGGCCAAATGAAGTTGCCCAGGCCTCGCCCACTTGAAAACCAGATCACCATTTCACTGTCTGCATACATGCGCGACAAGGTGGCAACCACGGTGATGAACAAACTCAAAGTGGCAATGGTCGTCATTTGCCCCAATACGCTCAGGCTCATGACCAACACCACGTCAGAAGGGTTGACGCTGCCTCGACTGGCTTGGCCAAGCGTCCGGATCAAAGTGATGGTCATCACAATGGTCACCAGAATGACCAGCGCAGCACCAAAATTGCGCGCAAGGTCTTTGCGCAGGGTGGAATGGAATAACATTGGCAAAAAGGAAAAGCGCAATTATGAACTTCGAAATCCAAAAGCGGACGCTCTTATCTGTCACACGGGGCGATTTTGACGGTTTGATTTTTTTGTGGCCTGACGCCACCTTGCCTGACTCCGCCGCAACGGACCCCATTTCGCGTCTTTTGAGTGGAGCCTGCAAAAATGGGGATTTTGAGCTCAAGCCCAACAGCACCCTTGCACTTTACGCGCACCCAGACATCAAAGCGCGGCATGTGGTGGTGGTTTGCAGTGCAGACAACTCGCCCAGCGCCGTTCGTGCCGCCATTCAAGCCGCTTGGCTGTGCTTGAAGTCTTTTAAAATCAAGCATTTGGGCATCCACATGGCCGGTGATTGTGCATCGCAAAGCATTCAAGCCGCATTGGTCAGCCTCGCCGATGCCTCTTACAGTTACGCCACCACCTTGAGTCAGCCCAAATTGCGCAGCCTCAAGCAAGTGCAGGTCAGTTTGACCTCGGTACAAGCCGATGCGGTAGAGAGTGTGGCTTACGCACAGGCCTTGGTCAGCGGTATTGAAGTGGCCAAAGAGTGGGCCAACCGTCCGGCAAACCACGCTACCCCCACACAATTGGCCCAAGCAGCTCAAAGCATTGCCACCGGACGCTCTTTTAAATGCGACGTGTTAGGCCCTAAAGAAGTCGCCAAGTTGGGCATGGGGGCTTTCATGGCCGTGGCGCAAGGTGCATCGGAACCATTGCGCTTCATCGTGATGCGCTACAACGGTGCTGCTGCCGCTCAAGCGCCCGTTGTCCTGGTGGGCAAAGGCATCACCTTTGACACCGGCGGCATCTCCATCAAACCGGCCCCCGAGATGGACGAAATGAAATACGACATGAGCGGTGCTGCCAGTGTTTTGGGGGTTTTCAAAGCTTTGGGTGAGATCAGGCCAAGCATCAACGTGGTTGGGCTCATACCTGCCACTGAAAACATGCCCGATGGACAGGCCGTCAAACCCGGCGATGTGGTCACCAGCATGAGTGGGCAAACCATTGAAATTCTAAATACCGACGCAGAAGGCCGACTGGTTCTTTGTGATGCCTTGACCTACGCTGAGCGATTCAAACCCAAGGCGGTGATTGACATCGCCACCCTCACAGGGGCCTGCGTCGTCGCTTTGGGTGCAGTCAGGTCGGGCTTGTTTTCAAGCGATGACCCGCTCGCTCAAGAAATTTACCAAGCCGGTGAAACAGCGGGCGATACCTGCTGGCGCATGCCCTTGGACGACGACTACGCCGAGGGTTTGAAATCCAAATTCGCGGACGTCGCCAACGTAGCAGGTCGTGCTGCTGGTTCGGTCACTGCGGCCAAATTTTTGCAACGCTTTGCCAAGTCTTTTGCTTGGGCGCACCTGGACATTGCTGGGACCGCCTGGCGCAGTGGGGCTGCAAAAGGTGCGACTGGTCGTCCTGTTGGATTACTCCTGCAATATTTGGTGTCCGCAGCCAAGACAACGCCACAGCAGACAAGCACAGTCAAAACCAAAGCCAAGCGAAAGGTCGCTTGAGTGGGTTCGAGCTGACTGAGTCCATTCCATCTATGACGCGCATTGAATTCCATTTCAATACCCAAGAACGTTTGATTTACACCAGCCGCTTATTGCGCAAGGCGCGGTTGCAAGGATTTCGAGTGGCTGTGCTCGGTGAAGCCAGCACTCTGCAACGCTTGGATCAAGCACTTTGGTCGTTTTCTGAGACTGAATTTTTGGCGCATTGCACCTCGGATGACCCACCCTTGGTGCAGCAAGCCAGCGCCTTGTTCTTGGGCGAACAGGCCTTGCAAAGACACGATTTGACCGTTCTGATCAATCTCGGTGACCAAGTGCCTCCAGCATTTGAGCGATTTGAACGATTGATAGAAGTCGTTGCCAAGGATGAGCATGGCCTCTCCGAGGCGCGTCATCGGTGGAAACATTACAAAGCTCAAGGGTTTGATCTGGAACAGCACGATCTTTCAAAAAAGGCTGAAACATGAGCGAAGGCAGCACTGAAAAAAACGCCACACATCCGCACCTTGGGCCAATTCCTTTGCTCACTGACCGCCTTCAACCTGACTCTTTCCCGACCGCACTGCAACTGGCTTTAGATGCCAGGATGGCAGAAAAACAAGCGCTGCTCGATCTGTCTGGCGTGCTGATTCAGAATCTGCGGCCCGAGTTGGACCGCATGACGGCGCAATTGGTGCAACAAACCCTTCAAGAACTCTGGCGCAAGCGCAGCGAAAGTTACCAAAATAGACCGCTTTAGCCATTTTCTCAAAGAGAAATTTGGTTTTCCCTGAGTCACAAGATGTCGTTTTTGAAGTATCTTAAGGAGTTGCTTGATTGAAGCAATTTATTCTTTGGAGTTTTTATGACATTTTCTGGTAATCGTACTTTGACCGTTGTGGCTGTTGCTGTTGCCGCTGTTGCCTTGGCAGCTTGCGGTAAAAAAGAAGCCCCCGTGGCTGACGTTCAAGTGATCAAAATTGGTCACGTAGGCCCTGTCAGTGGCGCAATCGCCCACTTGGGCAAAGACAACGAAAATGGCGCTCGCATGGCCATCGAAGAGCTCAATGCTGCTGGCCTGAAGATCGGCGATAAAGCCGTCAAGTTCGAATTGCTGGCTGAAGATGACGCAGCTGATCCCAAGCAGGGCACTGCTGCTGCCCAGAAACTGGTGGACGCCAAAGTCAATGGCGTGATCGGTCACCTGAACTCCGGTACCACCATTCCTGCTTCACAGATTTACAACACTGCGGGCATTCCTCAAATTTCACCATCGGCCACCAACCCCAAGTACACACGCCAAGGTTACGCCGGTGCGTTCCGCGTGGTGGCTGACGACGTCCATTTGGGCGGCACACTCGGTAAATACGCCGTTGAGACGCTCAAGGGCAAAAACATCGCCGTGATCGATGACCGCACCGCTTACGGCCAAGGTGTGGCCGAAGAGTTCAAAAAGAGCGTTACTGCTGCTGGTGGCACCATCGTTGGTCATGAATTCACCACCGACAAAGCCTCTGACTTCAACTCTATCCTGACCACCTTGAAGGCCAAGAAGCCCGACGTCGTGTTTTTCGGCGGCATGGATGCTGTGGCTGGCCCGATGTTGCGTCAAATGAAGTCCTTGGGCATTCAAGCCAAGTTCATGGGTGGCGATGGCATCTGCACCGCTGAATTGGCCAAACTGGCTGGCGACGCCATGAAAGACGAAGCTGTGGTTTGCGCTGAAGCCGGTGGCGTTGAAGGCGAGCAAAAAGTGGGCATGGACAAGTTCCGCGCAGACTTCAAGGCCAAGTACAACGCGGACGTCCAGGTGTACGCTCCTTACGTTTACGACGCTGTCAAAATCATGGCCACAGCCATGGTCAACGCAGGCTCCGCTGATCCAGCCAAGTACCTGCCTGCTCTCAAGAGCATCACTTACAAAGGCGTGACCGGCGACATTTCCTTTGACGAAAAAGGCGATGTGAAGAATGGCGCTTTGACCATTTACACCTACAAAGGTGGCGAGCGTTCACAGATCGCTGTGGTTCGCTGATTTGCATTGATCGCCGATTAAATCGGCGATCTTGCCCTGTCTTGGTCAATCCATGACAGGGCAAGTCAAGACGAAAAAAAGCCTGCACATGTGCAGGCTTTTTTTCTTTCTGGCGGAGCAGGCGTCATTCTACTATGTTGTCCAGCGCTGTTCAATAGCAACCAATAAATCAAATTTACTCTATACAAATCAAGGACTTACGAATTTCATTGATCTTTGTTTGTCCAGCCGAATCCTACAGCGTTTTGCTCATTAGTGTGTCTTAGAATGTATCTTGGAATTCAAGATATAGGGTCATCATGGGCAAACTAACAGCGCTTTCAATCAGGTCAATTAAGACGGTCGGCCTTCACGCTGACGGTGGCGGGCTGTACCTCAAGGTTCAGACTTCACCCGACCCGAGCCAGCCAAACAAGAGTTGGATCTTTCGCTGGGGTGCTGGCGGCAAGAACACGATTGGTCTGGGTCCGCTCAGGGATGTCTCTCTGGCCGAAGCAAGGGATACGGCAGTTCAACACCACAGACTGGTTCGTCAAGGTGGTGATCCCCGAGTTGAACGAAGCAAGATTCAGGCGGCGGCTGCCGCTGCCAGTGATGTCATGACTTTTCAACGAGCCGCCCAAATTTACATTGAGACAAAGCGACACGGCTGGCGAAACGCTAAACACGCTGATCAGTGGACGAACACGATCACAACCTATGCCAATCCGGTCATAGGTTATTTGGCATGTTCAGAGGTAACGACTGAGCAGGTGCTGGAAATTCTCAAGCCAATCTGGACAACAAAGAACGAGACGGCAACACGGCTCAGAGGTCGTATTGAAAGCATCATGGACTGGGCTGTTGTGTCAGGGCACAGAACAGGCGACAACCCAGCAATATGGAAAGGCAAGTTGGCTCACTTGCTGCCGTCAATCAGCAAGCGTCAGCGAGTCAAGCACCATGCCGCGATGCCGTACGCTCAGATCCCGGCGTTATTTCAGACGATTGGTATCACGCCAGTGTTGTCGGCAAAAGCCTTGCTCCTGTGTGTTTTGACAGCGACCAGAACCAGCGAGACGATTGAAGCGAAGTGGGAAGAGTTCGACTTTGACAAGGCGATTTGGACGATCCCGAAAGAACGAATGAAAAAGGGTCGTGAGCACAGGGTGCCGCTGTCAGATCAGGCGATTGAAGTTCTGAAATCGATCAATCGAATCGAAGGTTCGCCGTGGGTGTTCGACAGTCGAGGCAAAGGCAAGCCCTTGTCGAACATGGCAATGAGCAACTATCTAAAGGGTACATTGGGCTTCAAGCAATATACCGTTCATGGCTTCCGCTCTTCGTTCCGTGACTGGGCAGGCGAGACAACCGGGCACAGCCGCGAGGTGATCGAACAATCACTGGCCCACTCGCTGGCTGATCAGACCGAAGCAGCCTATCAGCGTGGAGACTACCTAGAGAAGCGCCGGACGCTGATGGAGGACTGGTCCCAATTTATGAATAAATTAGTGCTATAGGCACTCGAAAATCACCCGAATGGCCCAAAACTAGCATCAGTTGAATTGTGAAAATTCTTCTTTTATGGGAGAATTAAATTGAAAATATTCATTAAAGCCACACCAACTAGAAATCACAAAATGAACCTTCAAGATTCAATGGAAAAGACATTTTCTTCTGACTTTCCCTTGGGAATTAATTGGGAATTTCAAACAAGCAGAAGAATATATGGTCCACCAGGAACAGGAAAGACTTCAGAACTTGTGAGAATTGCGACAGAAGCAATTAATCATGGCATTATGCCGGAAAATATTGGTTATTTTGCTTTTACAAATATTGCTGCCGATGAGGCAAGAGACAAAATATCTGAAAAATTAAAAATACCCACATCAAGATTCACTAATTTTTCAACTCTACACAGTTTGACAACTAGAATGGGTGGCACAGAGGGAAAGCAACTATGTCAAAAAGAGCATTTACAGAAATTCGATCTTAATATTGGTGCTAGAGAGGAGTGGTTACGAGCCGGAGATCCAACCAGTGTTGTCGTTAGGCCAATACATCCAGTGCTAAGCGAATACAGCATCATGTTTAATAAGAAAAGAGATTCTCCAGAATTTTTTGGAAAGTCATTTAGTGATGCCCAAATGCTCCTTGGTAATTATTATAAGAGGAAAATTCTTGATGGTGAAGTTGAAGAGTTTGCTCAAAAATATTACAAAGAATATGAGTATTTCAAAGAAAAAAATAATTTGGCTGACTTCAACGACGTGATCTTCTCAGTTGCCAAAGAAACATTTCCAAAAGAAAAAATACCAACGTTTGAATTGCTAATTATTGATGAAGCACAGGATCTAAGCGCCTTACAGTGGGATGTAGTAAAAAAACTAGCAACTAATGCGAAAGAGACAATCCTTGGTGGGGACGATGATCAAGCAATTATGGAGTCATTCGGTGCTTCGCCAAAATTATTTAATGAATTTCCAACAACACTGCCTGATGAAGTGCTATCTATATCATGGAGAATTCCTAAAAATATTAAATTATTTGTTGATAACAATATCAATCTTGATTCTTATAATTCAAGAAAGAAAAAGATATGGACGGACAATCCAAATTCCAATAATGATGGTCGCGTTATAAACAAAGTATTGCTAGATAACAATGACAAAACCAATCAATCTCAAAAGCAAACTCGCCCTTTAACTTTACGTGAATTGATGAGAATAATCGAGAGTAAAAAAGACGAAGAATGGCTTGTAATGGCGCCTACAAGAGCGACTTGTGAAAAAATATCGCGTGGATTGGCGGCAATGAATGTACCACATTTTCGTCACCGTCAGGATGTTTTATCAACCGACACTAAAGTTTATGTTCAAACCATACATACATCTAAAGGAATGGGTGTATCTAATGCTGCCCTAGTCAACCTAAGTCGAGGTGATGATTGGTTATTGAGAAATGACGCTAGGCTTAACTATGTCGCACTCACAAGAGCCAAAGATAATCTTTTCATTGCGAGTCAGGAATAGATAGAATTTTTTTTTAAGTAAAACTATTTCACGTGAATTCACTCAACTGGCCAACTATAGAATCCGTAAAAATCGATTTCGATGGTTGGCCTAATTTATTAAGATTCATCAAAGTGGGGGAAATTAAATATCCTCAAGTAATTTTTTAAATCTTTAATTCCTACTTAAATTTAATCATCAACAATATTTCCATTTTTATCAATTGACAAACCATCTCCAAGATATACAGAGTCACTCCCATCGCCGCCAAGTATCTCATACATATCATTATTCCAGCACTTTCCGTTTGATACAATGGTTTCTACATTACTGGAGGTAATATCTTTATAACGGTATCCAAATACATTATCGAATATAAAGATTAAAAAACGATCCAATGTGTCAGCAGCAGATGACTCCAATTTCTCCAATTGCTCCTGTGTCAAGATTTCATACACTCTCTGGGGGATTATAAATTCATGATTAATCTTTTCTACATAATTCAATTTCAATCTATAGTAAGGATAACTTCCTCCCTTCTTGGTATATGAAAAACCATAATCATCATAATATTCCTCCATTTTTTGAGGTGTGAGATGAAATAAATCGGTATTTTTCGAAAATTGGTAAATGGGAGAAAAATATACTTCACTTGATTTTGTACTTGAAGGATATTCTGGGAATATTTTTATTTTGGCATCCCCTTTCTCATCATGTAAGAGATGGGAGCCCCTTAAAATATCATATTGATTTTCATTTTCATATATGAAATTTGAAAGTAAATATTCATAAACAACTTCCACCCCTCCGCAAACTATTTTTAAGCACTGTAAAATTTTAAAATCTTTAAAAATTAAATTCAAATCCTCAGCATTTTTATTTTTCATATCAACCAGGAATAGGGCTGTTGAAAAATCATTAATAGAGCCGTTATAGCATTTGAATATTTCAGAAATTATCGATCTGACCGATTTATTGCTTCTTAGCAGTTTTTTTACATCCTTTATCGGCGATGAGCAAAGCCAAAAATAAATATCTAATCTGCTACATTTACCAGAAAGTGCTCCAGCCGTTCCATAAACAGGATTTTCAAGTTCGACACTGCTATTGATGTAATATAGATCATTAAATATCAAAGCCTCAGACCGAGCGGAAATGATAATAGACTCATCTTGTTCATTAAGAAGAAAATCATGTAAGTGCTTCAAAGGGTGCTGGTAACTGGAGTGCCAATAGATCAGGGCATATGATTTGCTTCTAAGATATTTTTCTTTCTCTGCTTCCGTAGCCATCTCAACTCCTCATTTATTGCCAGGTAAGAAGAAATTATGAGCGTCCTATTTTTAGACGCTCACAATGTATTAATTGCCATCGTAATGAATTCTTCGTGCTAAAGCCAGTTTTTTCTCACTCAGTGATGACGACAGGTCCAACGACAACCACTGAGCCTCAAGTTCCTTGTGTTGGGCTTCTTGCTTAGTCGAAAACCGAGGTGGTGTCATCTCAGGCATTTCGTCGTCTGGGAACACACCATGCTCGACATTGGCAATCAGCGCCTTGGCTCTTTTCATGTGAACCCAGACCATCTGTCTCATGCTGTTGGCACGGCGGTCGATCTCTTCTTTCGTGCCAGTCAGCCGCTCGTTGGATGGACTGATTCCAAGTGCTTTGCCGATCTTGAAAAGGTCTGCCCGCTCTTGAAACTCTATGTCTAAACGGCTTCTATTTGACTTCAACATAGCCGCTGGTTTAGCAATTAATTCACGGTGAAGGCAGAACACCTCATGTGACTTCTGGAGCACATTCAAACGGGCCAAGGTGACATTGATCGGATATCGAGAGGTGCTGGTTTCCAACCGATTTGATGGCCGCTTGTCCTGATAGAGCTCAAGAATGCCGTTTATCTGTTTTTGAACCGTTTCCTTGCTCAGTTGAAGCGGAATCTCGACAAGAATTTTCCCCGCCCGATCACCTGAAATGGCACTTTCAACCGATGTGATTTGCTGAACACGGGGCGGAAGTCGCTGCTCTCTAAACAACTCAGACCCTGTCCGGCGCCACCACTCGTCGAACGAGCAGTCGTGGACATTGCCGAAGTCCCAATAGATCTGGGCCAATCGCTGATCATAAGTCTCAGGAATGCCACCCTTTGTCGTTTGGCACAGGAGCCAGTAGTCCTTGCTTAGCCTTAAGTACTCCCACCACCAGCGCCGGATGCTTTTGCTGGCATCGGCAACTTCTTCATCCATGGTGGCATGCCCAAACTGGTCCATGCCCTTTTGACGGGGCTTCTCGTATTCGTCATTGTTTGATGAATAGATCATTTGGCTGGCATCAATAGAAGTCATCCTGACCGAGATCGTCGGCGCATAGGTTTCCAGAATTCAATTTGTCGGCAAAACAAGTGTGAGTGAGTTACTTACCGCCGACGACTCCAGGAGAATGAAGTGAAAGCAGCCAATAAACCCAAAACGGTCGCCAAGACCATCCAGATCTACACCAACAAAGCCATTGAGCAATTGGAGGAATTGTCGGGTGAGCGTGATATTTGGGAAAAAACACTTTACCAGACTGCTACCGAAGCCTTGTATGGATTGCTCGGAAAAGTCTATGGTTTCTATGAAAAATCATTCATCAATCGCACCTCTGAGGAGCGCTTGGCACTTCGCCAAGAAATCGCCAGCAAGTTGACCCAGTCGGGGGTTCGTGTTCAGAGCAACTCCAGCGTTTTGGGCTTGTTGATCCGTTATGTCTTCAAGAGCGACCGTAAGCGAGTGCTCTGCTACCAAAAGGCAGTTGAGGTCGCCAAGAAGTTCAATGTGAAACCGACCGAACTTGCTGTCTGGCTTCGTGAGAACCATGGCATTGATGGCGTTACCCATTTGACCAAAGAGAGTAAAGAGAAAAAGGCGAAGCGTCAAGAACTGGAAGCGACGGTGGCAAAACTCAACGCTGTGATCGACCAGCGCAACAACAAGCCTTTGGCTTCCTTGACCATCACGGGCTACAACTCGCAAAAGATCAGTGCCCTGATTACCCAGCCCGGCTTGAACGGCGAATTCAAGATCGTCTGTGTTGTTGAGGGTATCGAAACGGGCGTTTACAAATCGCTGGTTCGTAGCGCCGCCCGAACATGGAAGGCCACCAATGATGAGAAGAGCCAACTGAATGCCGAAGCCGAAAAGTTCATCCAGTCCGCCGAAGAACTGGAACTCAAAGCAGCCTGATCAATATGGCACACAGGGCAATGCTGCCATGTGTGCCGTCATCAACCAAATTGAAAGAGATAAATGACCATTCGCACCGAGATCAAGTATGCCCCGCAGACCATCAATGATGTAGTTTTCAATGACCCGGACACTGAGTTTTTTATAAAAGCGATTGTTTCGGGAGGATATTCCTGTGACAATTTGATGCTTTATGGCTCAAACGGAAATGGAAAATCGACCATCGCCAATCTGGTTGCCAAAGTACTTACCGGGAATTCTTGCCTGTTCATTCAAGACACCATTGAGAAATTTCTTGGTCGTAATGACCTCAGCAACTATCTGTCCAACACGATCCATTGGTTTGGTGACTCACAGCACCAGCGCTGTGTAGTGGTGTTTCATGAGTTGGACAAATACAGAAATAGCCTCAATCGCCTGTGGACGCTCATGGACGATCACAAGGACCAATTGATGGTGATTTTCACGACTAATGACCCGATGAAGTTTGAAAAAGCCGTCCGCTCACGCTGTGACAAATACGAATTCACGCAGATTTCGCCAACTGAATTTGCGCCCCGTGCCCAGTACATCCTTCAGCAGGAGGGAGTTGTTATGACGCTGGCGGAGGTCATCAAAAATCTGGAGAAATACACCGGCAGCAATCGGGATGTCCGTGATTACCTGAGGACCATTGACAAGATGCTGGCGCTCAAGTCGGCGGGGCTGTTGAAGGCAACCTCTCCCAACCCGCCACGACTTCAACTGGTTGTGGTTTCAACAACTGAACAAATTTAAGGAGAAAACACATGGAACGACTGCTTCGCATCAAAGATATCGTCGGTGACAAGAGCAATGGCATCCCGCCAATTATCCCGATCTCAAAAAGTGCTTGGTGGGCTGGTGTTGCTGAGGGCAAATTCCCAACCCCTATCAAGCTCGGGGCCCGAACAACTTGCTGGCGTGAAACTGAGGTGCTGGCGCTGATTCGTGGGCACTGACTGATCAACAAACAATTACGATTTAACAAAGGAAACTAAAAATGAAAAACGCAACTGATATTCTGATTGAAGCGGTGTCTGCCAAGGGCTTGCCTGAGTCCGTTTCCACATGGGGTCGTATTGGCGAAAGCTTGACCTTTACGATTCCAGGATCATCCAAAGCGATGGTCGCTTCTGAAGAGTCACTCAAGGCCGACTTCATCGTCGATATTTATGAAGATGGCGAGTCAGCAAATACAGTTCTGGAGTCTCTCAAAGCAGTTATTCAGGCCATGATCAACGGTGAATTCTGCGGAGAGGAACTGAGGGTCGTCGATGCTGCTGGCTCGGAGCGTCTTGTGACGGTTCAAATTGGTGATGATCCAGTGACCACAAGTCATGATTTCAAATTGCTTGTCTCTGAGCAGGAGTTCATCGACGAGCTGATCCAAATTGGTGTGGAGATCGACACTGACGATCTTAAAGATGAATTGTCAGAGTTGTGTCTCATTCACTGTCATGAGTATTCTGGAGCCAAGGAGCTCATGTCTGAGGCTGGCAAGGCTGTTGCTGAGTTTGCGGATGGCTCGAAATTAGAGTTCGGCAAGAGCAACGGCGTGATTGTTCTTATCTGACGGAGCCAGCGCCAACAATTGATGCCATCAAACGACTCAATGGCGTCTTTTTTGCTGGCGCTGTCAGGGCACTACTGACTGATGTGTTTTGAGCGCTCCTGCCTCGTCCTGTCGCTTGGCACCACTGCTGAATGGTTTTGTCCAGAAGGCAGAAGTGCTGTGCCAAAGTATTCGGCGAGAACTGACAGCGCTTCTGGGTGGGGAACAGCAACACATCGAGGTCCAGCGCCAGCGATTCATTTAGCCTCCGATCCCGAACAACTTGCTAGCGTGACACCGTGGTGCTGACGTTGATTCGTGGTCACTGACTAAAGTCAATCAATTCAGTTCAAATTTCAAATTCATAGTTTAATTTTTTTAGAGGAGCCCGTCATGGCAACATGGTCTGTAAAACCCATTCGAAAGAAATCAATCATCGAGCGCAATTACCTCAGAAAAGATGGTCAAACGATCTTTGTTCAAACCTGCTGGCGCTGGGGTGAATTTACAGTTGAGACTGATGATGACATTCCACCAAACATCAAAGCAGGTGTCGATATTTACAACTGTGGTTATTCAACTGAATTGGTTGAGACCGATGGCAACTGGGCGGAATCTTTGAATATGGATGGTTGTAACCAAGAGACTCAAGAATGGCTGAATGAGTTCTTGGAAGACAACTATTGGCTCGATCTGGAAGAACATGGATGGATTGATCGTGAGTGTGAAACGATCATCGACTGTGATTTGTTGATTCAACAGATTTGAGCGTCTGAGTACGGAACGCTTGAAGGCGAACGCAACAGGCGTTAAAATATCAACTGCCTTTTCTTGCTTGTTGAAAAATAAAACGCTGGCGCAGGGCATTGCCCAAGAGGCTGAAGCGTTGTGCCAGCGTGTTGTTTCTGAATCGCTCTCGCTTCTGTGCTGGGAACATGGGCACGGCTAGGTCCTAAATGTCCTGAGACCGGACATTTCAACCGAGGCAGCGAACTGGGCGGTGCTATAAAATCACTCAATTCTTAGCGTCCAAGTGTCCAGTTACGCGACGTTCGCCAGCGAAGTTACAGAGCATTGATGTGCCGCAACTCCCTATTGTCTGTTACACCGTGAAGCGCTGGCGCAGGGCCTTGTCCAAAAGGCTGAAGTGTTGTGCCAGTGTGTTGTTGCTGAATCGCTCTCGCTTCTGTGTTGGGAACAAGGGCACATCAAGGTCGGTGTTGACGAGGGCCTTTAACGAGTCGCCTTGTAGTTGAAAGCGACTGATCAAATATCGGTGAAGTTCTCCTCTTAGTTGCTCGTCGAGGAGGTAAGTAATTCCGTCTTCTGCGATGTAATGACCACGAACAACGCCGTGATGCCCGAGCATGTCTGAGACCTGAAGTGCCGAGATATCCTTGATTCGAAGTTGCTGTCTCAGTGCGAACTGCGCTCGATTTCTGGCACCCCACTTGGTCGATGTTTCGAGGTATTCAAGGATCGAGTGAAGGGGTGTGTTGGTTGGTAATTTGTTCAGCATCATGGTGATGTGTGGTCCTTGTTGAGTGATGTATTTATTCATCACACGAGTGCTGATGATGTTCTCCATGTATGTACTGCCAGTGGGCAATCAAATATTAGGCGAAGTATTTGATTTGGCAATCGAATAAATAAGTGATGAACACTCAAGCCACTCAACACCCACCCAGCGCCATTGAAGTTTTGTCCGATTTGCTTCTACTTGCCCATGACGACAGCGAACAAGATATAGCCGAAGCCATCGCCAGTATCTGGTTGTCCGTTTTCAGGACAGAACAGAACTTCGCCATGGCCCTTGATGCCCTCAAGATCAGCAATGAAAGCGAGACCACTGCCGATTTATGTGACCGCTACCTAGATGTCATGAGGGGCATGAAATGAAGATCAGCGAAGTCGTAGGTAAGCGTCCGGTCATCCCATCTGGCAGCAACACCCCAGATCTAAGAGCATCGTGTCCACTTCATAGCTTGTGGACACATGTACACCAACAACCAACTCCCCCAGCTCGGCCGTGGC
>JAIXOX010000015.1 GCA_027486555.1 Comamonadaceae bacterium | reverse complement strand
TTCCGCGCTGACCAAGTGCAAACCTTCTACCCCAGCCCCATGGCCACGGCCACGGCCATGTACCACTCCACCCGCAACCCGCTGCGCAAAATCACCCGCGACAGCGAAAAGGTGGACGTGGTCAAAGGCGACAAACGTCGCCGCCTGCACAAAGCGTTTTTGCGCTACCACGACTCCAACAACTGGCCACTGCTGCGCGAAGCCCTCAAGGCGATGGGCCGCTCAGACCTGATTGGCAACGGCAAACACCACTTGATTCCGAACTGGCAGCCGCTGGCCGAAGACGGCTACAAGAGCGCACGGCGCAAGAACAGCACCGGGGCAGGGGAGAAGTCATCGGTGGCATTGTCGACTGCGCCCAAGCGCATGGGGCAGCCTAAGAAGGGGCAGTTGCTGACGCAGCATACGGGGTTGCCGCCACGCGCAAAGCGGTGACTTGTGTGTTTGGCTTTTCGAGAGTAACCATGAGGGTTACCTCCTGATGTTGCCTGTTATTTAAGCGCACCCCGCCAGCCCAACCGCCATGCGCTTTGGCGCACTTGTCCCGGGTCTTATCCACAGCCTTGGGCACGGGTGGTGTGAATGGATGCAGGTGTTTTTCCTGTGTCGATGGGGATTTATTCACGCCAGTTGGCCAGATGCGTCCGTTTTGGCGCAAAATGCGCCATAAAGGAGCGTCTCATGTCTGCATCACCTTCTTCTTTCTCATCCGTCAAATTGCCTGCTGGTTTGGTCACCCAGGCCCGCGAAGCGGCCACGCCCATGCGCCGCTCGGTGGCAGGGCAGATCGAGTATTGGGCCACGCTGGGGCGCATTGCCGAGGCTTCTGGCTTGACCATCACTGAGGCCCGAGAAGCCATCGCGCTCTACGATGTGCGCCAGACCGCCACGGTGTCTGCGGCCGACCCGCTGGACGCCATCGAGGCGGATTTTGTGGCCGCCGAAAGCTCGGGCCGCCTGGCCCAGGCGGTGCGCCAGACGGTCCAAAGCAACCGCCGTCAGGTCGTGAAGGCCGCTTGAGCAACTGCCTCGTTTGAAACCCGTTTTCTATTTGCTGGCCGGCCCCAACGGGGCGGGCAAATCTGCGCTGTACCGCTCCGCCAAGGTATCCATGGAGAACCCCCGACGCCTGGGCGATGGATGGTGGTCCAAGCGTCCAAAGCTCAACGAGCAATGAAGGCACACCGCCCAATCAAGCAGGCTGCAGCACCGCCAGCAGTTCGGTTTCGATCTCGATTTGCGCTTTGTTTTGTTGCAGCTCGGGACCGCTGATCAGGAAGGTGTCTTCTACGCGTTCGCCCAAGGTGCTGATTTTGGCCAGTTGCAGGTTGATGCCGTGTTTGGCCAGCACGGTGGCGATGCTGTAGAGCAGGCCAATGCGGTCGCTGGCCGAGATGCTGAGCAGCCAGTTTTGCGCTTTGTCGTCGGGTCGCAAACTGACGCGGGGGGTGACCGGAAAGCTTTTCACGCGCCGCGAAACCCGCCCACGGGTGGGGGCGGGCAGCGGACCTTGTTTTTCCAGGGTTTGGGTCAGGCCCGACTCGACCATGCTCAGCAGTTCACGGTAGTGCTCGGGCAGCATGGGCGTGACGATCTGGAAGGTGTCCAGTGCCCAGCCGGTGCGGGTGGTGTGGATGCGGGCGTCCTGGATGCTGAAACCCGATTGGTCAAAGTGGCCGCAGATGCGGGCAAACAGGTCTGGCTGGTCGGGGGCGTGGACCAGCACCTGCAAACCTTCGCCCAAGGGCGAGATGCGCGCCCGCACGATGCTGCGGGGCTGCCCTGGCTCGGGTTTGGCCACATGGCGTGACAGTTGCCGGGCATGCCAGGCGATGTCAGACGCATCGTGGCGCATGAAGTAGCCCACATCCAGCGTGTCCCACAGGGCTTTTTGGCCTTCGTGGGGTTGGGCTTGGCGGGCCAGCTCGATCAGCGCCTCGCGCTTGCGCGCTTCCACTTCGGCGTTGGCGTCTGGCGCACGCCCCCCCATGACGCGCAGCGTGGACTTGTACAGGTCTTCCAGCAGCTTGCCTTTCCAGGCGTTCCAAACTTTGGGACTGGTGCCCCGAATGTCGGCCACGGTCAGCAAATACAGGGCCGTGAGGTTTCTCTCGCTGCCCACGCGCTGCGCAAAGCTGCCAATGACTTCAGGGTCGCTGAGGTCTTCTTTCTGGGCCACATGGCTCATGGTCAGGTGCTCACCTACCAAAAACTCGATCAGCTGGGCGTCTTCCTTGCCGATCTGGTGCTGGCGGCAAAAGGTGCGCACCTCGGTGCACCCGAGTTTGGAATGGTCACCGCCCCGGCCTTTGGCAATGTCGTGAAACAGCGCAGCCGTGTACAGAATCCATGGCTTGTCCCAGCCGCCTGCCAGCTGCGAACAAAACGGGTATTCGTGGGCATGCTCGGCCATGAAAAACCGCCGCACATTGCGCAGCACCATCAGGATGTGCTGGTCCACCGTGTAGGCATGAAACAGGTCGTGCTGCATCTGGCCCACGATGCGCCGAAACACCCACAAATAGCGCCCCAGCACCGAGGTCTCGTTCATCAAACGCATCGCGTGCGTGATGCCCTGGGGCTCCTGAAGGATTTGTAAAAAAGTCTGGCGGTTGACCGGGTCGGCCCGAAAGCGCCCGTTCATGATCGACCGCACGTTGTACAGCGCCCTGAGCGTTCTGGCCGACAAGCCCTTCAAGCCGGGTGAGGCTTGGTACAGTAAAAAAGTTTCCAGAATCGCGTGCGGGTGCTTTTGGTACAGGTCGTCGCTGGCCACTTCGATCAAGCCGGCTTTTTCAAAAAACCGCTCATTCAGGGGCCGCAATTGGTCAACGGCTTCGCCCCTGTCGGTCCGCAACCGGTCTTCGATGTTGAGCAGCAATATTTGGTTGAGCTGGGTCACCGCCTTGGCGGCCCAATAGTACTGGCGCATCAGTTTTTCGCTGGCACGCAGGGCCAATCGGCCCTCGGGTGTCACGTCCGACGCGTAACCAAAGGACTCGGCCACATTGGTCTGTAGGTCGAACACCAGCCGGTCTTCGCGCCGCTTGGCTTGCAAGTGAAGGCGCGCGCGGATCAGGCCGAGCAGTGCTTCGTTGCGCTTGATTTGCCGCGCCTCCAGCGGGGTGGCCAGGCCTTTGCGGGCCAGTTCGTCCCAGCTTTGGCCCAAACCTGCAGCGCGGGCGATCCACAAAATCACCTGCAAATCGCGCAGTCCACCGGGCGACTCCTTGCAGTTGGGCTCCAGCGCGTAGGGCGTGTCTTCAAACTTGGTGTGGCGCTGCTGCATTTCCAGCGTTTTGGCCACCCAAAACGCCCGCGGGTCCATGGCCTCTTGGTACTGCTTTTGAAAATCGGTGAACAAGCGGGTGTTGCCTGTGACCCGGCGCGAGTCCAGCAGCGAGGTTTGCACTGTGATGTCCTTGGCCGACTCGGCCAAGCATTCGGCCAGGGTGCGCACACTCGCGCCAATTTCCAGGCCGGTGTCCCAGCAGCTGCCAATAAAACGTTCGAGTTGCGCCTGCAATGCAGGCGAAGTTTCGGGGGACTGGCCGTTGGGCAAGAGCACCAAAACATCCACATCTGAACAGGGAAACAGTTCGGCCCGCCCAAACCCTCCCACGGCCACCAAACACGCATCGGCTGCAAACCCTGCGTTTTGCCACAACTGAATCAGCAGGCCATCGGCCAAAATGGACATCTGCCGCAGCGTTTGCTTGAGCCCACGCGCCACGGCGCCGCTGTGCGCCAGGCTGTACAAAACGGCGGCTTTGTCGTGCTTGTAGGTCTCGCGCAGCAAGGCCAAGTCGGCCACGGACTCATGGATGGGCTGGCTTGCCTGATCTGCGGAGGGGGCCTGATCGCTCATCTCAGACTGTGGCTTGGTCGTTGATCACAGGCTGAATGAAAGCGGGCTGAATGAAAGCGGGATTAGCGGGGCTGCCCGCCGACAAGGTCAAAACCTCGTAACCGGTTTCGGTCACCACCACCGTGTGCTCCCATTGGGCCGACAGCGAATGGTCTTTGGTCACGATGGTCCAGCCGTCGCCCATTTCCTTGATGTCGCGTTTGCCCGCATTGATCATGGGCTCGATGGTGAAGACCATGCCGGGCACCAATTCGACCAAGGTGCCGGGCTTGCCGTAGTGCAGCACTTGCGGCTCTTCGTGAAAGCCCCGGCCAATGCCGTGGCCACAAAACTCACGCACCACAGAAAAACCGTGGCCTTCGGCAAATTTCTGGATGGCGTGGCCAATGTCGCCCAAATGTGCGCCGGGCTTGACCTGCTCAATGCCCTTCCACATGGCTTCGTACGTCACGGTGGCCAAGCGTTTGGCTGCAATGGAGGCCTCGCCCACATGGAACATGCGGCTGGTGTCACCGTGCCAACCGTCCTTGATGGTGGTGATGTCGATGTTGACCGAATCGCCCTTTTTGAGCGGTTTGTCGTTGGGGATGCCGTGGCAGACTTGGTGGTTGATCGAGGTGCAGATCGACTTGGGGTAAGGCTTGTAACCACCGGGTGCGTAATTGAGCGGGGCCGGAATGCAGCCTTGCACATCGACCATGTAGTTGTGGCACAGCTTGTCAATCTCGTTGGTGGTGATGCCGGGTTTGACAAAGGGGGTAATGAAGTCGAGGACTTCGGAGGCAAGGCGGCAAGCCACGCGCATGCCTTCGATGTCTTGGGCGGTTTTGAGGGTGATCGTCATAGGGGACAGATTATCCCATTCAGGCCTTTGGCGGGTTGTTGTTGGCGATAAACAACCCTGTGACCGGCTGCACCGATGTGGCCCTTTGGTGTTGGCAATGCCCCTTTGTTTGTAGGAGCGACGCCCTCGTCGCGATAACCCTCACAGACCACCACCCATGGCCCCAGGACGGGGCTCTCACAAAATGCAGGACCCACAAAAATCGGGCTGCCAAAAAATGCAGGGAACTTACACAAATGGGGCTCGCTCAAACAAGGATCTTCGCCAAACGCGCAGATGCCACAGAAGCAGGTTCATGGTTGAACACCGGGTAAACACCCATTCATGGCGCTTTGGATTTTTTGTATTCTGTATACAGACATGAGCCCTTCACCCCTTCAACTCACCACAGCCCCCGACCTAGTGGAGCAAATTTACGCCCGTTTGCTGGACGCCATCAGCGAAGGCACGCTGGCTCCGGGCGAGCGTTTGACGCAGGACGACTTGGCTCAGCGCTTTGCCGTATCGCGCCAACCTGTGTTGCAAGCCCTGCGCTTGCTCAAAAAAGACGGCTTTGTGGAAGACGCCCCCGGCCGAGGCGTTCAAGTCACCCAACTTGATGTGAATTGGATTGCTCAGGTTTACCAAGTGCGGGGCAGCTTGGACGCTTTGGCTGTGCGGTCGGCCGCTGAACGGGGGGTCAGCATTGACCCCGAGGTGATGCGCCAAGGCCGTTGGGCCAACCAGACACGCGACGTAAAGACCATGATCCAGGCCGATTTGGCGTTTCACCGCGCCATTTACCAAGCCTCGGGCAATCCTCTGATCGCGCAGAGCATCAATCTGCACTGGCACCACCTCAAACGCATCATGGGCGCGGTGCTGCAGTCATCCCACCAGCGCCAAACCATTTGGGACGAACACGAAGCCATTGCCCTGGCCATTGCCGCCGGAGATGCGGAGTTGGCTGTTCGATTGGTACAAGAACACGCCCACGAGGCCAGCGTGCAACTCACGGCCCGATTGACCGAACAAATTCAACACCTCAAAACAGGAGCACTCCCATGAAACTGACCCCCGAACAACTCGAACAATTTGACCGCGACGGTTATTTGTTTTTCCCTGGCCTGTTCACGCCCGAAGAGACCAAAAACCTGACCGATGCCGTGCCCGAGTTGTACAGCCGCCGTGAGGCCTATAACGTGCGCGAAAAAGGCAAAGAGGCTGTGCGCACCAACTTTGCGGCGCACATGTACAGCGAGCCCTTTGCCAAACTGGCGCGCCACCCCCGCATGATCGAGCCCGTGCAAGAGCTCTTCGGCGAAGAGCTCTACATGCACCAGTTCAAGATCAACGGCAAGATGGCTTTTGAAGGCGACGTTTGGCAGTGGCACCAGGACTACGGCACTTGGCTGAACGACGACCTGATGCCCACCGAG
This sequence comes from Comamonadaceae bacterium, assembly GCA_027486555.1. Lineage (GTDB taxonomy): Bacteria > Pseudomonadota > Gammaproteobacteria > Burkholderiales > Burkholderiaceae_C > Limnohabitans_A. The sequence goes on along the minus strand of JAIXOX010000015.1, from coordinate 2,096 downwards.
CGCGCCATGAACGTGGCGATTTTTCTGGATGACGTGAACCCTTTCAACGGTCCACTCATGTTCATCCCCGGCAGCCACAAAAAAGGCGTGGTCGAGGCCAAACACGATTTATCGACCACCAGCTACCCGCTGTGGACGGTGGACAACGACCTGATCAGCCAGCTGGTTGAGCGGGCTGGTGGCAAAGAAGGCGGCATCGTCAGCCCCACTGGCCCAGCCGGCTCGATGATCTTGTTCCACAGCTGCTTGGTGCACGCATCGGCCAGCAATTTGTCCCCCTGGAACCGGGTGAGCGTTTACCTGAGCTTGTGCGCCGTGTCCAACCACATCCGCCGCCACAAGCGCCCCGAATACATCGCCCACCGCGATTTCACGCCCATCAGCTGCCTGCCCGATGACTGCTTGGTGAACAGCTACCCGGTCGATCTGCCCTGGAAAAACGGCATGCCCGAAAGTGCCTTGCAAACATCCTTGGACACACTGAAAGAAACCGCATGAACCTGCACGCCAAACTCCTGCAACGTGCGGCAGAAAACCGCCCCATCCGCATCGGCCTGATCGGCGCGGGCAAATTCGGCTCCATGTACCTGGCGCAAATTCCGCGCACCCCCGGTGTGCATTTGGTGGGCATTGCCGACCTGTCCCCAGACGCTGCCCGAGCCAACCTAGCCCGCGTGGGCTGGAACCCCGAGCGCCTCACGGCCACCAGTCTGGACGAGGCTGTGAAAAACGGCACCACCCATGTGGGTGACGACTGGCAAAGTCTGGTGCGTCACCCGGCGGTGGACGTGATCGTCGAGTGCACCGGATCGCCCCTGCACGCGGTGGACCACATTCTGGAAGCCTTTGCGCACCGCAAGCATGTGGTCAACGTCACAGTCGAAGCCGATGCGTTTTGTGGCCCCTTGCTGGCGACTCGCGCCCAACTGGCGGGTGTGGTTTATTCGCTTGCCTTTGGCGACCAACCTGCTTTGATTTGCGATTTGGTGGACTGGGCACGCACCTGCGGTTTTCCGGTCGTGGCGGCAGGTCGGGGCCACAAGTGGCTGCCGCACTTCAGCGAATCCACGCCCGAGACCGTGTGGGGTTATTACGGCCTGACGCCTGAGCAGGCCGAGCGCGGGGGCCTGAACCCCAAAATGTTCAACAGCTTTCTGGACGGCTCCAAGCCTTCGATTGAAAGCACCGCCGTGTCCAACGCCACGGGTTTGGGCGTGCCCAGCAACGGTTTGCTCTACCCACCGGCCAGCGTGGAAGACATCCCTTACGTCACCCGCCCGATCTCGGAAGGTGGCGTCTTGGAGCGCAAGGGCATGGTCGAGGTCATCTCCAGTTTGGAGACCGACGGGCGAAAAATCCCCTATGACATCCGCATGGGCGTGTGGGTCACGGTGGAAGCCGAGACCGACTACATCAAGAACTGCTTTGAAGAGTACAACGCCCACACCGACCCCTCGGGCCGCTACTTCACCCTTTACAAGCGCTGGCACCTGATTGGCTTGGAAGTGGGCGTGAGCGTGGCCAGCGTGGCCCTGCGCAACGAACCCACGGGCGTGGCCATCGGCTGGAACGCCGACGTGGTGGCCACCGCCAAACGTGACTTGAAGCCCGGCGACCTGCTGGACGGCGAGGGCGGTTACACCGTCTGGGGCAAGCTGCTGCCTGCGGCCACTTCAAAACGCATGGGCGGCGTGCCCCTGGGCTTGGCGCACGGCGTCAAGGTGATTCGACCTGTGGCCAAAGGCCAAAGCCTCACCTGGGACGACGTGGCCATGGACACCAACACCCACGCCTACAAAATCCGGCGCGAGATGGAGGCGACTTCGGTCCTGGGTTGAACCTTCAATTTGCCAGGTAACCAGAAAGCCGTGTTGCATCTGCTGCACGGCTTTTTGCTTCTTGAAAAAGAGCGTCCTGAATCGGTCCGTCGCCCCTTCAGATCAGGGTTTACACCGTTAAAATACCGCCTTTGCCGGACAGCCCCAGTCAGCGGCCCCGGAATGACGGTTTTCTGTCTCTTTACAAGGCCACCCCGTGTCCCTGCACATCACGACTTTTGAAGGCGCCAGCGCCCTCAGCGACTTTCGCATGGCCCA
>JAIXOX010000016.1 GCA_027486555.1 Comamonadaceae bacterium | reverse complement strand
CGTCGCCCAATCAGCCTCGTAGTCCCTGATCCACAGTCACTGACAGAGAAGACAAAAGAAACAGAGAGATAGCTGTAAAACAACCGACACCTATTGACAGGTCAATCCATACCAGGAGCCCCGCCCTCGGGGCGATGGGGGGTGGTCTGCGAGGCTTTTCGCGACGAGGGCGTCGCTCCTACAGGGGGAATTGCCTGCCTTTTGTGGGAGCCCCGCCCTCGGGGCGAGGGGGGTGGTCTGCTGGGCTTTTGCGGCGAGGGTGCCGCTCCTACAAAAAAGCGTTCATGCAAACTGCATCGGGCCGGATCAATAAGTCACTTGGCCTTGTGGCCAGGCCCCACGATGGACAGCAAAGCCGCCAGCAAGATCAAGGCCCCGCCGATCAGCGTGCGTCTGTCCCAGCTGGAGGCCCCCAGCAACACCGATGACACACTGGCAAACAGCACCTCGGACAGCATGACCAGCGCGGTGGTGTGGGCGGCCAGGCGGGCGGCGCCGTATTGCAGTGCCAGGTTGCCCAACAAAAACGAGATGCACAGCAAGGCCACCAGGGGCAGCCAGCTCCAGGCGGGGGCCGCGCTGATGGCCACCACCCCAGTGGCCAAACCTGCGAATGCCGCCAGCGTGGCCATGACCGCGCCTCCGCCAAACATGGCCAGGGTGCGCGAGGCGCTGGGGCTGTCTTTGAGTTTGAGCAGCAAGGCGTTGGTGATGGCAAAAGTCAGGCCCCCCATCAGCGCCAGCCCATCGGCCAGGTTCTCGGGCACGGGCCAAGGTGTTTCGGGGGTTTTGAGCACGATGAACAAACCGGCCAGCGCCAGCACCAAGCGCAGCAAGGCCATGGGGGTGGGCTTTTCACCCAGCAGCCACCAGGCCACCAGCACCGACCAGGCCGGCATCAAATAAAACAGCAGCACCACGCGCACCACGTCGCCCACCGTCACGGCCCAGTTGAAGCCCACATTGGTCAGGCCCGAGGCCAGCAGCAAGAGCCACAACCCGGGGTGGCCGCGCCAGCTTTGCAGTTGCCCGCTGCGCCACAGCCACAAGGCGATGGACACAAAAACGAAACCATAGACCAGTGCCGTGGCCCACAGCGGATGCAGGCCTTGAGCTTCGAGTTGTTTGAAGGGCCACCAGCACACGCCCCACACAAAGGCGTTGAACAGGAGCCCGGCGACCGCCAGGCTTTTGGGGGAGGTGTGGCCCATTGAGGGGCGGATCAGGAGGCGTCGCCGGAGGCTTTGGCGGCTGCAGTGGCTTGGCGCTTGCGCCACCAGCGCCAGCCCAGCCAGGCACCGCCGATGCCCAGCAGCGCAAAGATGCCGTACTGGAATTGGTGCAGTACGCCAAACATCCAATCCCAGTTTTGCGCGCCAAAGTAACCCAGGTAGACCCAAATCGGCACGCTGATCAGGGCGGCAAAGCCATCCATGAAAAACCAGGTGGAAAAGCTGACGCGGCGGCTCATGCCAGCGGAGAAAAACACAGGGGTGCGCAAACCGGGCAGAAAGCGGGCCACAAACATGACCCATTTGCCGTATTTCTGGAAAGCGTCTTGTGCGCTGGCAAAACGCTCGGGCGTAAGAATTTTGCGAAAGCCGGGCAATTTGGAAATTCGCTCACCGTACAGGCGACCCAGCGTGAACATCAGGCCATCACCAATCATGACGCCTGCCATGCCCACTGCAAACATGGTGTGGACATCGGCGTGGCCCAAGCCTGCGATCACGCCACCCGTGACCAGGGTCACATCTTCTGGAACGGGAACGCCAAAGCCGCAGATCAACAACATCACGAACACAGCCAAATAGCCGTATTCGGTGAAGATGGGCATCAAAAACTGAAAAACTTCCATGGATGTCAAGGTTCTGCCAGCGTCTGAGCAGTTCAGGCAGATGGCGCGGGGTTAACAGGCTGCGGATCAGTGTAAATCATTTGTAAGCCCCTGCCGGCCGGGGGAAAGGCTGTGTTGACTCGGACATTTGGGCACCTTGAAGCTGGTTTTGCTGAGTTGCCTGTGGTTGTTTGAATGACTTGTTTTGGTCATGCGGCCTTCATGGGCGTGACACGACTGGTTTTTAAAGTCAAAAAACCCTCTTCCCAAAATGGAGTTAACTTTGAAAACCATCTCCCATCTGCGTTTAAAGACTGTTGTATCTGCATTGATGTGGGTCACGGCTTCGGCTTGGTCTGTTCAATCGGCAGCTCAAACGGCTTTCTCTGCCACCTTGGCTGGCCACGCCGTGCTGCCCGCCATGACCCTGATCCCTGCGCCCAAAGACGCCCCGGCCGATTTGCAGGTCAGTGGCAAATTCACCACCGGTCAGCGCGTCGAGAAAATCGGCAGCGTCGAAGGCCAGTCTGCAGGTCGCCCCACAGGCGTTTTCTTGCCCTTCAAGGGTCAACCTGTTCAGGGCCACTCGGGCATCAAGCGCATGGCCGACGGCAGCTTCTGGATCTTGACCGACAACGGGGCGGGCTCCAAAGCCAACTCTCCTGACTTCATGCTGCACCTGAACCATTACAAAGTGGACTTCAAAACCGGCGAATTCAAGCGCGCGCAAACGGTGTTTTTGCACGACCCGGACAAAAAAGTGCCGTTTCGCATCGTCCACGAGGGCACCAAGCAGCGTTACCTGACCGGCTCGGACTTTGACACCGAGAGCTTTCAGTTCGCGGGTGGCTCGATCTGGATCGGCGATGAATTTGGCCCCTTCCTGATCAAGGCCGACATGAAGGGCAAAGTGCAAGCGGTGTTCGAGACGCAAGTCGACGGCAAAGTCGTGCGCTCGCCCGACCACCCTGCCGTTACCACTCCTGGCTCGCCAGACCAATTGGTGCGTTTCCAGTCACGCCGCTCTAGGGGCTATGAAGGCATGGCCGCCTCCAAAGATGGCAGCAAACTCTATGCCTTGCTGGAAGGCGCTTTGTGGGACGAAGCCACCAAAGCCCCAGAGATGCTGGACGGCAAGCAGTACTTGCGCGTGTTGGAATTTGATGTGAAAGCCGAAAAATGGACCGGCCGCCACTGGAAGTACGTGATGGAAGGCAACCACCATGCCATCGGTGACTTCAACATGATCGACGAGACCACCGGCCTGATCATCGAGCGCGACAACGGCGAAGGCACACCCGACAAGGCTTGCCCCGAGGGCGTCAAGCGCACCGATTGCTTCCACGACCTGCCCAAGTTCAAGCGCGTGTACAAAGTCGAGCTGACAGAAGCCAACGTGGGCGGCCCGCTGCGCAAGATAGGCTACATCGATTTGATGAACATGCAAGACCCCAACAAGCTGGCCCGCAAGCCGCTGGTCAATGGCGCTTTGAGCTTCCCCTTCTTCACCATTGAAAACGTGGACGTGGTGGATGCCACGCACATTGTGGTGGGCAACGACAACAACCTGCCGTTCTCCAGCAGCCGCGACCCGAATAAGGCCGACGACAACGAGTTGGTCTTGCTGGAAGTGGGCGAGTTTTTGAAGGCACGCTGAACTGCATCAGCCCAGCGCCCGTTTGGGCGCTGAGGCTCCCAGGGCCGATGAAGCTGGCATACTTCACCGGCCTTTTTCATGTAATGCCCATGCCCCGTCCCATTCAAGTCACTATCCGCACCGCTGCCTTGCGCCACAACCTGGCTTTGGCACGCCAAGCCGCCCCCGATGCCCAGGTGTGGGCGGTGGTCAAAGCCAATGCCTACGGCCATGGCATCGAGCGGGTGTTTGAGGGTTTGCGCGGTGCTGATGGCTTTGCATTGCTGGACTTGGCCGAGGCCGAACGCGTGCGCGCCCTGGGCTGGCGCGGCCCGATCTTGCTGCTCGAAGGCGCATTTGAGGCCCGCGACCTGGAGCTGTGTTCGCGCCTGCACCTGTGGCACACGGTGCATTGCGACGAGCAGATCGACATGCTGGCGCTGCACAAAACCAACGAGCCGCACCGGGTCTTCCTCAAGATGAACTCGGGCATGAACCGGCTGGGCTTTGCGCCGCAGCGCTTTCGCGCGATCTGGACACGGCTCAATGCCTTGCCCCAGGTAGACGAAATCTCGCTCATGACCCATTTCAGCGATGCCGATGGCCCCAAAGGCATTGCCGAGCAGATGGCCCGGTTTGAAGAAGCCACACGCGACTTGCCCGGTGAGCGCACCCTGAGCAACAGCGCCGCCACCTTGCGCCATGCGCGTGATTCGGCCGTGAAAGCCGACTGGATTCGCCCCGGTATCGCGGTGTATGGCAGCTCGCCCGACTTTCCAGAACACAGCGCTGCGCACTGGGGTCTGCAGCCCGCCATGAGCCTGAACGCCCGCATCATCGCCGTGCAGCAGCTGCAACCCGGTGACAGCGTGGGCTACGGCTCCAGTTTCGTCGCCGACCAAGCCATGCGCATTGGCGTGGTGGCCTGCGGCTATGCCGATGGTTACCCGCGCATTTGCCCCACGGGCACGCCGGTGTTGGTGGATGGTGAGTGGGGACGCACGGTGGGCCGCGTCAGCATGGACATGCTGACGGTGGACCTGAGTCCCTTTCCCGATGCGGGTGTGGGCAGCACCGTCACGCTCTGGGGGCAGTCGGCCCAAGGGGCAGTGCTCAGCATCGACGAAGTGGCACAAGCGGCGGGTACCGTGGGCTATGAGCTGATGTGTGCGCTGGCGCAGCGTGTGCCGGTGGTGGTGGTCTAAGGCCTCGATAAAAAGCGTAAGGGGCCGTGTCACCTGCGCGCAGGCCTTCAAGTCAAATGCCATTAGAGTGGACATGGCCTTGAGAAAGTTGTTTTCCGGGTCAATTTCGATACAGGAGACATCGATTGCCCTCCATCGCTCAAAAAGACGCATTGGCTGCTTTGTACCTGTGCATGGCCCGCATCCGGGCGTTTGAAAATGCCGCAGAAATCCTGAGCCAAGGTGGCGTCAGCGCCTACAACAAAACCGCCGACGGCAGCGCCAAAGTGCGCGGCCCCTTGCACCTGTCCACCGGGCAAGAAGGTGTGGCCGCTGGCGTGTGCGCCCACCTCACCCCGCGCGACTACCTGACCTCCACACACCGTGGCCATGGCCACACCCTGGCCAAGGGGGCGGATCTCAGCCGCATGATGTGCGAGCTGTACGGCAAAGCCACGGGGTTCAACGGGGGCAAAGGCGGCTCCATGCACATTGCCGATTTTTCGGTTGGCATGTTGGGGGCCAACGGCGTGGTGGCAGCGGGTTTGCCCATTGCCGTGGGTGCTGCGCACGCGCAAAAATTGCAAAAGCGCAGCGACATCACCGTGTGCTTTTTTGGCGATGGTGCCACCAACCGGGGGCCGTTTTTAGAAGCCCTCAACTGGGCGCAGGTGCACCAGTTGCCGGTGCTGTTTGTGTGTGAAGACAACCGTTGGAGCGCCACCACCGCCAGCGGCCCCATGATCGCCGGCCCCGGCGCTTCAGCCCGCAGCGAAAGCCTGGGCATTGCGGCGCACCCGGTTGATGGCAACGATGTCCGCGCCGTTTATGAAAAAGCCGCCGAGCTGGTGCAGGCCATTCGCGCAGGCCAGGGGCCGCGTCTGCTGCATGCCAGCACTTACCGCGTCAAAGGCCATGTGTCGGTGGACTTGGCCGCTTACCGTGACCCCCGCGAAGTCGAAGAAGCCCTGAAAAACGACCCCATCCAGAACGCCCGCCGCACGCTGCTGGCGCTGGGCAGCACCGATGCCGCGTGCGACCAGATGGACCAGCAAGCCCAAGCCGAAGTGCAAGCGGCCATGCAGGCTGCAGACCAGGCACCATGGCCCGATGTGACAGCGGCCTACACCGACATTCAGACCACAGGAGAAGGTCAATGGTTTTGAACACGATGAGCTACAGCCAGGCCGCCGTGCTGGCCGTGCAGCGCGAGATGGAAGCCGACGAGCGCGTGGTGGTCATGGGCGAAGACGTGGGACGGGGCGGTATCTTTGGCCAGTACAAAGGCCTGCAACAGACCTTTGGTACACACCGCATCATCGACACCCCGATCAGCGAAGCGGCCATCATGGGCGGCGGCGTGGGCATGGCGTTGGCGGGCATGCGACCGGTGGTGGAAATGCGCGTGGTCGACTTTGCCCTGTGCGGTATGGATGAAATCATCAACCAGGCCGCCAAAAACCGCTACATGTTTGGCGGCCAGGGCCGTGTGCCCCTGGTGGCCCGCATGCCCATTGGCATCTGGGATGCCTCGGCGGCGCAACATTCGCAGTCACTCGAGGCTTGGTTTGCCCACATGCCTGGCTTGGTGGTGGTGTGCCCGGGCTCGGTGCAAGACAACTATTCCTTGCTGCGCGCGGCCATGCAGTGCGGCGACCCTGTGGTCTACATGGAGCACAAGACACTCTGGGGCTTGGAAGGGCCGGTGGACGAAAGCGTGCAGGTGCCCTTGGGTAAAGCGGCTGTGCTGCGTCCGGGTGACCACCTGACGATGGTCAGCTGGAGCCGTCAGGTGCAGGTGTGCCAAACGGCTTGCGATCAATTGGCGGCTTTGGGCGTTCAGGTCGAGCTGATTGATTTGCGCACCCTGTGGCCCTGGGATCGGGAAACGGTGCTCAAGTCTGCGGCCAAAACAGGCCATCTGCTGGTGGTGCACGAAGCGATTCAGGCCGCAGGCTTTGGCGCCGAAATCGCCGCCACCGTGGCCGAAACCCTGGGCGTGCGCGTCAAACGCCTAGGCGCACCGCGCATCCCGGTGGGTTACGCCCCGGTGCTGGAAGCGGTGGCCCGCGTGTCGGCCGAGCAGATCGTGGTCGCAGCGCAGGATTGCCTCAAGCCGGCAAAACGTTGAGGCTGTTGCCCCTTGTCCCTTGTTTGTGATCCGCGTGCATCTGCACACTGTGGGCTTTTTCATGGGGTAATCCCTGTGTCCCCGGGGCGCTTTGGGGCCTGTTCGAGGGGCTTGTGGCCAAGAACGCCATGTTAAAGTGAATTTAAATTTGGCTTGAAACCTATGACCCATTTGCACGAGCAAGCCCCCGCCGAAGTGGCCGCTGCTGAACCCGATGAACAAACCGCCGTTCCTCTGAAAATCGAAGACTGGCTCACGGTCATCGTGATGGGACTGCTCTCGCTCATCACCTTTGCCAATGTGCTGGTGCGCTATTTCACCGACCAGTCCTTTGCCTGGACGGAAGAGTTTTCGGTGTTTTTGATGATTGTGCTGGCGCTGGTGGCGGGCTCAGCATCGGTGGCCCGCAACCGGCAAATCCGCATTGAATACTTTGCCGACAGCGGCCCTGAAAAACGCCAGCGGGCGCTGGCCCGCTTTGGTGCACTGATGGTGTTTGTGCTGTTTGCCCTGATTGCGGTGCTGAGCGTGCGCGTGGTCTGGGACGATTTCCGCTTTGGTGAGACCTCTCCGGGCATTGGCGTGCCGCAGTGGTGGTACACGATCTGGCTGCCGGTCTTGTCGGTGGCCATTGCCGGGCGTGCGCTGGGCTTGTTCATCCGCCGGGGGCGCAAGCCATGATTCCGACCCTCTTGTTTGTGGCCTTTGTGGTCATGATGCTCATGGGCGTGCCGATTGGCGCGGCTTTGGGCCTGGCCGGTGCGGCTTGCATTGCCTTGGCCAACTCGGACGCGCAGTGGTTTGGCCTGCTGGCTGTGCCGCAAAACTTTTACGCGGGTCTGGGCAAGTACCCGCTGCTGGCCATTCCCATGTTTGTGCTGGTGGGCTCCATCTTTGACCGATCGGGTGTGGCGCTTCGGCTGGTCAATTTTGCTGTGGCCATCGTGGGCCGTGGCCCCGGCATGCTGCCCTTGGTGGCGATTGTGGTGGCCATGTTTTTGGGCGGTATTTCGGGTTCGGGCCCAGCCAATGCAGCAGCCGTGGGCGCGGTGATGATCGCAGCCATGTCGCGGGCCGGATACCCCGCTTCGTTTTCGGCCAGCGTGGTCGGCGCGGCAGCAGCCACAGACATTTTGATTCCGCCTTCGGTGGCCTTCATTGTGTATTCGGTGCTGGTGCCCGGCGCCTCGGTGCCTGCGCTGTTTGCGGCGGGCATGATTCCGGGCATTCTGGCGGGCTTGGCCTTGATCGTGCCCACGGTGTGGATGGCCCGCAAGCACAAGATGGGTGCGCTGGAGGCGAGCTTGCCGCGCCCCGAATTGTGGAAAAGCTTTGTGGAAGCCGTTTGGGGCTTGGCTGCGCCGGTATTGATTTTGGGCGGCATGCGCGCCGGTTGGTTCACGCCGACCGAGGCGGCGGTGGTGGCGGTGTTCTATGGCTTGTTTGTGGGCATGGTCATTTACCGCACGATCAAGGTGCGCGACCTGTTTGTCATCTTGCGCGAGTCGGGCGAGTTGTCGGCGGTGATTTTGCTGGTGGTGTCGCTGGCAGGCATTTTTGCCTTTTCGCTGTCCACGCTGGGGGTGATTGACCCTGTGACAAACGCCATCGTCAACTCGGGCTTGGGCGAGTACGGCGTGCTGGCGCTGCTGATTTTGATGTTGATCACCGTGGGCATGTTCCTTGACGGTGTGTCGATCTTCCTGATTTTTGTGCCGCTCCTGTGGCCCATCGTGCAGTACTACAAATGGGACCCGGTCTGGTTTGGCGTGATCCTCACGCTCAAAGTGGCGCTGGGCCAGTTCACCCCGCCGCTGGCTGTGAACCTGATGGTGTCTTGCCGCATTGCCGGGGTGCGCATGGAAGAAACCGTGCGCTGGGTCGGCTGGATGCTGTTTTCGATGTTCCTGGTCATGCTGGCGGTGATTGCTTGGCCCGAACTGGCCCTGTGGCTGCCGCGTTATTTGGGTTATTGATGTTCATTTTTTTCAACAAGGAGACCACCATGAAACTTCGTCGTCATTTGCTCAGCTTGCTGGCCGTTGCTGCTGGCCTGGGTGCCTTAACGGCCCCAGCCGTGGCCGCCGATTACAAGGCCGAATACCGCATGTCCCTGGTGTTGGGCCCGCCCACACCTTGGGGCCAGGCTGGCAAGATGTGGGCCGACACGGTCAGGGAGCGTACTCAGGGGCGCATCAACATCAAGCTTTACCCCGGTGTGTCGTTGATCCAAGGCGATCAAACCCGCGAGTTCAGCGCGTTGCGCCAAGGTGTGATCGACATGGCCGTGGGCTCGACCATCAACTGGTCCCCCCAGGTTAAAGAACTGAACCTGTTCTCGCTGCCCTTTTTGATGCCCGACTACGCCGCCATTGACGCGCTGACACAAGGCAGCGTGGGCCAGAAGATTTTCCAGACCCTGGACAAGTCGGGCGTGGTGCCTTTGGCTTGGGGTGAAAACGGCTTTCGTGAACTCACCAACTCCAAGCGCCCCATCAAGTCGCCAGCCGATTTGAAAGGCATGAAAATCCGCGTGGTGGGCTCGCCCATTTACTCGGACATGTTCTCGGCCATGGGTGCCAACCCCACGCAAATGAGCTGGGCCGATGCGCAGCCTGCGCTGTCGAGTGGCGCTGTGGATGGTCAGGAAAACCCGCTGTTCTTGTTCACCGTGCTGAAAATGCACAACGTGGGCCAGAAATTCGTGACCACCTGGGGCTATGTGGCCGATCCGTTGATCTTTGTGGTCAACAAGGACATCTGGGCATCGTGGACACCCGCTGACCAGGCCATCGTGCGCCAGGCCGCTGTGGACGCAGGCAAAGCCGAAATCGCCATTGCCCGCAAAGGCCTGGTCGAAGCCGACAAGCCAGTCCTCAAGGACATCGCCGCCATGGGCGTGACGGTGACATCGCTCTCCGCCGACGAGCGCGATGCCTTCGTCAAAATCACCCGCCCGGTGTACGCGAAGTGGACAAACACCGTGGGCCCTGCCTTGGTGAAAGAAGCCGAAGCCGCTGTAGCTGCACGCAAGAAGTGATGTGTTCGCCTGGCCAAAACAGCTTGTTGGCCAGGCGTTTCCAGTCTGGGTTCAGGCCATGACCCCGACCAGGGGCACTTTGCAGTGACCCTGTGGCCTTATTGATGCGATCGAGACACGGCTTGCTTCTTGCTGGCAGCACAATCCTTGCATGCCCCACCCGACTCACATACACCGTCACGACCAATTTGCCTTGCTTGTAGCCCTCGTGCTGGTGGTCATTTGGGGGGCCAACTTTTCCCTGCAAAAGTACCTGTTTGACCTGATCACACCGGGTGGTTTTTTGTGGGCGCGTTACCTCATCATGCCCACCTGCGCATTGCTGCTGATGCGTTGGCGTTTTGGCCGTTGGCTGCCCCCTTTGCCCCGCAGGGACTGGATGCAGATGGCCTGGCTGGGCTTCCTTGGCCACTCCGTGCATGTGGGCTTGGTCACTTACGGCATCCACTGGTCCACGGCGTTTTCCAGTTCGGTGATTTTGGCGTGCGGACCGATTTTGACCTTGTTGATCCTGCGGTACCAAGGGCTTGAGCGGCTGACCGCAGCGCAAATGTCCGGTGTGGCCTTGGCTTTTGGCGGGGTCTTGATGTTCCTGTCCGACAAGTTGCTGGGCGGCAATTGGCAGGCGGGCGGGGGCGATTTGGTTTTGTTGGTCGCCGCCGCTTTTTTTTCCTACTACACCGTGGCCGTCAAACCTGTGATGGAAAAACACGGGCCGGTCTTGACCATGGGGTACGCCACCTTGCTGGGCGGTTTGCCCGTCATGCTTTTGTCGGTGCCCGCCGGCATGGCCGCCAACTGGTCGGTGCTCGACTTTTGGGCTTGGGTGGGTTTGTTTTGGTCGATTTTGGTGTCGGCCTTCATTGGCTGGTTGGCATGGGGCTGGATCAACACCGTGCGCGGCGTTGCCCGCACGGCGCCTTTGATGTACTTGATGCCCCCCATGGCGGGCTTGTTTGCTTGGGCTTTGTCGGGTGAGCATTACAGCTGGATCAAGATGGCCGGGGCTGGCGTGACCCTGTTGGGCGTGGCGCTGGCGCAGTACGCGGGGCAAATCAAATGGCGTTTGCGGTGAAGGGCTAGCCCAGCCAAGTGTCGTAAGTGGTTTTGCAGATCAGGGCCAGCACCACCACAATGAACACGTGGCGCACAAAACCCGAGCCGTGTTTCATCGCCAGTCGGGTGCCGATCAGGCTGCCAATGATGTTGGACACTGCCATGGCCAAAGCCAAGTGCCACCACACATGCCCTTGAATGGCAAACAGCACCAGCGCTGAAAAATTGGTGGCCACATTGATCAGTTTGGCCGAGGCCGTAGCGTTCAAGAAGTCATAGCCCATCAAGCGGACATAGGCAAACACCAAAAAACTGCCCGCGCCGGGCCCGAAAAACCCGTCGTAGAAGCCGACCGTCAAGCCGATGGCCGCCCCAACCCAGGCCTGCTTTGCACCTGCATAGCGGGGCGCGTGGGTGCGTCCCATGTCTTTTTTGGCCAGGGTGTACATCAACAACGCCAGCATCAAGATGGGCAGCGTTTTGCGAAACACCCCGGGGTCGACTTGGGTGACTGTCCATGCGCCAATCGGTGAACCGATCAAACCAGCCCCCGCTGCAGGCAGCAAAGAGCGCCAGGGCATGTCCACTTTGCGGCTGTATTGCAAGGTCGCAAAGGCGGTGCCCCAGATCGAGGCGCTTTTGTTGGTGCCAAACAAGGTGGCTGGCGGTGCTTGAGGAAAAGTGGCAAACAGAACCGGGATCAAAATCAAACCACCACCGCCCACGATCGAGTCGATCAGGCCAGCCAAAAAAGAGGCCAGAGAAACAATCAGTAATTCCATGGGGGGTGATTGTGCCGTGGCGTCATGCTGGGGCATGTCGTCATCGGCCCTTGCTTGAAATCGCTCAGATCTGCAGTGGCTTTGTCAAAGCCAAAAAAAAGCGCCGCTTGCGCGACGCTTAGAAAATACACCTCGTTCGGATGTTGGTTGAAGTTCGAACTTTTGGGGTTCTGCATGTCTCCTCGGCCCTCGGGATGCAGATACTGCTTTGCATCGAGTGGGTGAACTGTAAGGGAACAAGACCCCAGTTTTCATCAGGGATTTCCCGATTCTCGGGAAATCCCTGACGGTTTTGGATTTTTTTACTTCGCTGTCGGCATCACAAACTCAGCACCCTTGCCAATGCTCTCGGGCCAGCGCTGCATGATGGACTTTTGTTTGGTGTAGAAACGCACGCCTTCTTCGCCATAAGCGTGCATGTCACCAAACAGCGAACGCTTCCAGCCACCAAAGCCGTGCCAGGCCATGGGCACCGGGATCGGCACGTTGATGCCGACCATGCCCACCTGGATGCGGCGCGCAAACTCACGCGCCACGTTGCCGTCGCGGGTGAAGCAGCTCACGCCATTGCCGAACTCGTGGTCGTTGATGATTTGCACCGCGGTGCCAAAGTCGGGCACGCGCACGCAGCTCAAGACAGGGCCAAAGATTTCTTCCTTGTAGATTTTCATGTCGGTGGTCACGTTGTCGAACAGCGTGCCGCCCAGCCAAAAGCCTTGCTCGCAACCTGCACCGGCCTTCGCGCCGTCAAACTCGCGGCCGTCGACCAGCAGCTGGGCGCCTTCCGCAACGCCAGCGTCGATGTAACCCTTGATGCGCTGACGCGCCGCGTCGGTCACGATGGGGCCCATTTCGGCGGCCAGGTTTTCACCGTTGAGCACTTGGAGCGCCTTGGTGCGCTCTACAAGCAAGGGCAAGATCTTGTCGGCCACATCGCCCACCAGCACCGCGACAGAGATCGCCATGCAACGTTCGCCGGCCGAGCCGTAACCTGCGCCGATCAGCGCGTCCACGGTTTGGTCGATGTCGGCATCGGGCATGACGACCAGGTGGTTTTTCGCGCCGCCCAGAGCTTGCACCCGCTTGCCGTGGTGCGCGCCGGTTTCGTAGATGTAGTTGGCAATCGGGGTGGAGCCGACGAAGCTGATGGCTTTCACATCGGGGTGCTCGAGCAACGCGTCCACGGCTTCTTTGTCGCCCTGCACCACGTTGAACACGCCGTCGGGCAGGCCGGCTTTCTTCAGCAAATCAGCCATGAACAGCGACGCGCTGGGATCGGTTGGGCTGGGTTTGAGGATGAAGGTGTTGCCCGCCGCAATGGCGACCGGGAACATCCACATGGGCACCATCACGGGAAAGTTGAAGGGTGTGATACCCGCGACCACACCCAAGGGCTGGCGCAGGGTCCAGTTGTCAATGCCTGTGGAGACTTGGTCAGTGAAGTCACCCTTGAGCAACTGCGGGATGCCGGTGGCAAATTCCACGATGTCGATGCCGCGCGAGACTTCGCCCTGCGCATCGGTGAACACCTTGCCGTGCTCGGCGGTGATCATGTGGGCCAGCTCGTCCTTGTGGGTGTTCAGCAGTTCGAGGAACTTGAACATCACGCGGGCGCGGCGCAGGGGCGGCGTGTCGGCCCAAGCGGGGAAAGCGGCTTGCGCAGCGGCCACGGCCTTGGCGACTTCTGCGCTGTTGGCCAGGGCCACGCTGCCGGTCACGGCACCGGTGGCGGGGTTGGTGACGGGCTGGCTGCGGCCCGAAGCGCCTGCGGCGACTTGGCCGGCAATGAAATGGCCGATGTGGGTGATCCTCATGGGGTGCTCCTTATGGCTTGCGCCTGTTGCTCGTGAATGTGTGTCTTGTGTAGGAGCCCACCCCGTGGGCGATGATGGCTGGCCACAGCGTCAAACAATCGCCCACAGGGGTGGGCTCCTACAAAAAATCAGCGCCTTTATTGCAGCTCTTGCCCATCAAAAGCACTGAAAGTGCACTCAGTGTAGGCACCCCGGCATCCCCTCACAAGCCCGTAAAGCTGAATTGATTGTTCAAAAAAGTGAACAATACTTGCATGGAAGAGCAAAAAATCAACACCCTCTGGACCCACCTGCACTGGCTCAGCGTGCTGGCGCAGCAGGGCAGTTACACGGCCGCCGCCACCCGTCTGGGCGTGAGCAAGGCAGCCATGAGCCAGCGCATCGCCGAACTCGAGCGTGCTGCCAAAGTGACCCTGGTGCAGCGCACCACCCGCAGCTTGCGATTGACCGAGGCCGGTCAGCGGCTGGTGGACGAGACCCGCGCCTCATTTGAGCAAATCGAGCAGAGCTTTGCCCAGGTGCGCGACTTGGCCGAACAGCCCAGTGGCTTGTTGCGCGTGACCGCCCCGGTGGCGCTGGCCCGTCAGCAGCTGGTGCCGCTGTTCGCCGCTTTCTTGCAAGACTTTCCAGATGTGCGCATCGAGCTGGACCTGTCCGACCGCTTGAGCGCCTTGGCCACCGAAGGCTACGACCTGGCCATCCGCCACACCGCCCGCCCGCCCGACACCCATGTGGCTTGGGCGCTGTGCGCGACCGAATCGGTGCTGGTGGCCACCCGTGCTTACATCAGCCAACATGGCGATCCGCAAAGCCCCGCCGAACTGCAAGGCCACAATTGCCTGCATTACCCCCGCTCGCAAGACACGCCCGCGTGGACCTTTGAGCCGCGTGAGCCTTCACAAGCGGGTGAGCGCATCACCGTGCCTGTGAGTGGCAACTTCGCCGCCAACAACAGCGAAGCTTTGCGCGAAGCGGCCTTGACCGGCGCAGGCATTGCCCTCCTGCCGGACTTCAGCGCCCAAGCCGAGTTGCGCAAGGGTCACTTGGTGCGGGTGCTGCCCGACTGGAAACCGGTGGGCGCTTTTGCCGAAACCATCTACGCGATCCGACTGTATGCGCCGCATGTGCCCCGGGCAGTGACGGCGTTGGTGGCGCATTTGAAGACCGGCTTGGCGGATGGGTTCGGCGTCTGACGCGATGATGCGCTGGAGGGCGACTCGTCAGTCAGACGCCTCTTGAAGCCACACGGGGATGTCACGATGGCCGTGCAGCACGCGCCAGACATCGATGTGATCTGGTTGCTCCCTGTAAAACACCAAATAGGGATAGCGCTTGAGTGACGAGACCCGCAGATGGGGCAGGTTCAATTCGTGGGCATAGCGTGGCGATCCTGTCGCGGGATGACGGGCTATGTGGGCATAGGCTTTCTCGAGCGCGTCAATCATGCCCAGCGCTGCTGGGGCAGCCCCTTCGTTCAAATAATAAGTGAGGGCTTCGTCTGCATCCTTGGGGGCCTGTTTACGCGGAATAACCGGTTTGAATTTCACGGCGATGGAGCAGCCGGTGTTGCTTGACGAACCCGGTCACGCAGGCGGTCAGAGTAGGCCGAATCGCTGGATGTTCAAGATGGCGGCATCTTGCCGTGTGAAGTTGCTTGCAAACGTATCGGGGCCTGATGCGTACTCTTCCCGGGCGCGTGCAACGCAACGCTCGATGGTGGCGGCTTTGTTCAGCAAAACATCATCGGCCATACACACTTCCTCTTCGGGCCACGTCCTGTATCAGTCCGGTTCGGGCTTCGTTGAGTGCCATTTTTTCGCTCAGCATGGCGGCCTCAAACAGCCCGGCCTGCACATCCTGACGCCACCAAGCTTCACCTTGGGTCAGGATTTGGTATTGCATGACCGTGGAAGCTGCCCGCATGTCCAGCAAGTCAACCGGGCAGTTCGTGATGTCGGCCAGCTCGCCTGACAGATCAAACAGCATCACAGGGTCGGCATAGCCTTTGAGCAAAACCGCCAGATCAAGGTCGCTGTCGGGGCGTGCTGTGACGCCTTGATGGTTAATGCGGCTGCCAAAAGCATAAATCGCCAGCAGACCGGGCAGGCGTTGCTTGAGCAGGGCGATCAAAGGTTCTTTGCGCATCGCGTTATTGTGCCTTGACCAAGCTTGCGTCCTCTCACCCACCGCCAGCCAGCACCGGAAACAGCTTGTGCAGCCCGTCGGCCATCACCTCGACGGCCAGCGCGGCCAAGATCAAACCCATCAGCCGTGTCATGACATTGATGCCGGTTTTGCCCAAAACGCGGGCAATGGGGGTGGCCAGCGAGAAACACAGCGCGGTGGCCAGTGCAATGACCACGCCGTAACCGACCAAGGTGCCCAGTTGGGCGAAGCTCTTGGCTTTTTCGGCGTAAATCACCACGGTGGACATGGTGGCCGGGCCGGTCAGCAGCGGGATGGTCAGCGGCACCACGGCGATGCTGGCTCCGATGGCGGCTTTGGCTTCGGCGTCGTGCACCTCGTCGGCATTGGCGCGGGCTTCAGCGGGTTGGGCGTTGAGCATCGACAAGGCCGAGGTGAGGAGCAACATGCCGCCCCCCACCTGAAAGCTGGCCAGTGAGATGCCGAAAAATTCCAGAATCTGCAGGCCCAGCAAGGCGCTGGCCGCAATGACCACGAATGCGCTGAACGATGACACCCAGATGGTGCGTTGGCGTTGGGCGCGACTGAAGCCCTGGGTGTAATGAATGAAGAACGGAACAATGGCCAGCGGGTTGACGATGGCCAATAAGGTGATGAGTGGTTTGAAGTCCATCGGGCCATTGTGCCCCGGCTTCAGGCTGCCGGCGTGCGCCTTCTGAACATGCCCCAGCCTTCCATGTGCAGCACCTTGTTGCCGTGCTGGTTGAACATTTCCCAGAGGTTGCGTGTCATGCCCACGTCGGGGCGCTTGCCCATGGGCTTGGTCTCCAACACGGTGCTTTGCAAACGCAAGGTGTCCCCGGGAAAGACGGGTTTGAGCCACTTGATGCCTTCAAGGCCTGGCGAGCCGAGGCTGGCAGTTTCATGCAAAAAACCTGTCACCATCAACCGCATGGCCATGGCGCAGGTGTGCCAGCCGCTGGCCGACAAGGCACCAAAGACCGAGGTTTTGGCCGCTTCGTCGTTCAGATGAAAGGGTTGGGGGTCAAATTGGGTGGCAAAAGCAATGATCTCTTCCCGTGTGGGTGTGATCGTGCCCAGGTCGCGCACCTGGCCCACGGCCATGTCTTCCCAAAAATACTTGATCTCGGCCATCAGCGGCCTCCCGAGATGTCCAAAAAGCTCATGGTGGTGTAGCTGGCGCTGTCTGACAACAGCCACACAATGCCTTCGGCCACTTCTTGGGCGGTGCCGCCGCGCTGAGCCGGCACCAAGTGCTGTAGCTCTTTGACCCGGTTGGGCAAGCCGCCTGAGGCGTGGATCTCGGTCTCGATCAGGCCCGGGCGCACGGCGTTGACCCGGATGCCTTCGGCGGCCACTTCCTTGGCCAGGCCAATGGTGAAGGCGTCGATGGCGCCTTTGGCGGCGGCATAGTCCACGTACTGGCCAGGCGCTCCCAAGCGCGAGGCAGCACTCGACACGTTGACGATGCTGCCGCCTTCGCCACCGTGCTGGGTGCTCATGCGGCGAACCGCCTCGCGGGCGCAGATCAGGCTGCCGATCACGTTGATGTCGAACATGCGCTTCCAGCGGGCCACGCTCATTTCGTCTACGCGGGCCTTGACGTCGACCACGCCTGCGTTGTTGACCAGCCCGCTCAGGCGGCCGAGTTTGGCGTCGATGTGCTCAAACATGCGCAGCACCTGGTCTTCTTCGGCCACATCGGCTTGCACCGACATGGCTTGACCGCCCGTGGCGCGGATTTGCCGCACCACCTCGTCGGCGGCCAGCGAGTTGGCGGTGTAGTTCACCGCCACAGACCAACCATTTTGGGCTGCCAAAAGGGCGGTGGCGGCCCCGATACCCCGGCTGCCGCCCGTCACCAACAAGACCTTGTTCATCGTGTGTCTCCTGCAAGAATGGTTTGTTGCGGTTACAACCGCATTGCAAAGATTACACAACACACAAGGAGACAGCATGGGTCGCACAGTGGACTATTACCTCGCTCCCCAAAGCCCCTGGGCTTATTTGGGCCACCAACGCCTGGCCGACATCGTGCAGCGCACAGGGGCCACCGTGCGGGTGATGCCCATCGACTTGGGGGGCAAGGTGTTCCCGATTTCGGGCGGCTTGCCCTTGGGTCAGCGTGCGCCGCAGCGCCAGGCCTATCGACTGTTGGAGTTGCAGCGCTTCAGCCAGCACCTGAATGTGCCCCTGAACCTCAAGCCCAAGTATTTCCCTGTCGGGGGCGACGACTCGGCCCGGCTGATCATTGCTGCCGATTTGGCCCAAGGTTCGCAGGCGGCCATGCAGATCGCAGGTGCAATTTTGGCGGCTTGCTGGGCGCAAGAGCGCAACATGGCCGATGACAAGGTGTTGGCAGAACTGCTGGTTGAGCAGGGTTTGCCGGGTCAGCTGATGGACGCTTCGCGCAGCCAAGCGGTGCAAGAGCGCTACGAGACTTTTACCCAGGCGGCCATTGATGGGGGGGTGTTCGGCGCGCCCAGCTATGTCGTCGATGGCGAGATGTTCTGGGGCCAGGACCGCCTCGACTTTGTCGAACGCGCATTGGCACGTTGACACGCATTTTTTACTTTAAGGAAAACACATGGGAACGATGATTGAACTGACGTCAGGCGACGGCACCTTGGTGCCCGCCTACGAGGCCCGGCCAATGGGCACACCCAGGGGCGCGGTGGTGGTGATCCAGGAAATTTTTGGCGTCAACAGCCACATTCTTGCTGTGGCCGATGGTTATGCGGCAGAGGGTTACCTGGCCGTGGCCCCCGCCGCCTTTCACCGCGTCAAGCCCGGGGTGGAGCTGGGGTACACCGATGCCGACATGGGTCAGGGATTTGGCTACAAAACAGCCGTAGAGGACTTGCCTGCACCTGGTGTGATGCAGGATATTCAAGCGGCGATTGACCATGCGGTCCAGGCCTCAGGCGGCAAGGTGGGCATCGTGGGGTATTGCTGGGGCGGATTGCTGACCTGGCGTGCGGCCTGCACTTTGTCCGGATTGAGCGCGGCGGCACCCTATTACGGCGGCGGCGTGACCACAGAGGCCGAAATCGCCCGCCAGCCTCTGGTGCCTGTGATGGCGCATTTTGCTGACGAAGACAAGTGGATTCCGCTGGAGACAGTCGAGACTTTCAAAAAGGCTCATCCTTCAGTTCAGGTGTTCACCTATGCCGCACACCACGGTTTCAACTGCGACCAGCGCGCCTCATGGCATGCCCCCTCGGCACAGCTGGCGCGTGAACGCACGCTGGCGTTTTTCAAACAGCACTTGGGCTGAGTGGCTGGGGATCTTGCCCTTGCATGCGCTTGTGCCTCAAGATGGCTTATTCGCCCGTGCGGGCCAGATAGCGCTTGCGCCAGAACACCAAGCCCATCGTGGTGGCAATGGCCCCCATGCCGCCCAGCGTCCACCAAAAGGCGCTGCTCATGTGCAGCCAAGGAATGAACTCGAAGTTCATGCCAAAAATGCCCGCGATCAGGTTCAGCGGCAAAAAAATGGCGGTCAAAGCCGTCAGGGTGCGCATGGTGTCGTTGGTGCGGTTGCCCTGCACGCTGAAGTGCATTTGCACCGCGGTTTCGGTGTTGTGCTCGAGGCGGCGCACATGTTGCACCACCCGGTCAATGTGCTCGAGCACGTCGCGGCTGCGGATTTTGAGCAGCTCGTGTTCGAGCTCAGCAGCGCTGCCGGGGCCCACGCCCCAGCTGTTGAGCGACTCGGTCCAGGCTTGAAGGGCGGTGCGTTGGTCGTCGCACAGTGACTCGATCTGGTGCAAAGCCAGCCGCGCTTGCAGCAGGGCATCCCAGCGGTTGAAGCGGGTGCGTGGGCTGAGCAATTCGGCTTGCCAGTGGTCCAGCTGGCGGCTGAGTTCGCGCCGCAAGTCCAGATAACTGTCCACCATCTGGCTGACGATGCGCAGCATCATGTCGGCCGGGCTGCTGGGCACGCCACGGGCACCTGTGGAGCGCGAGTCCTTCACGTCCAGGGTTGGCTTGCTCGCCAGCAATCGGCTGGCGTAAGCCTCGCGCACGGCGCAATCGGCCGGGTGCACGCTGATCAATACCCGGTCAAACACGGCAAAACCGACGGGGCTGGTGTCGATGCGCTGCAACACCGGCGGACCGGGGCGTTTGCCGCCCTGCAGGTTCAGGCCGTTGTGCGGCTTGGCTGCGCTGCTGTCCAAACGTTGGGCCAGCCTGCGAAACACCAGCAGGTCGTAATGCGCACTGTAGTCAAAGCGCGAAGGCAGTTGGGCGTTCAGCAGGTCCGAAACATGCAGGTCCACCAGGGTCTGACCGGTGATCTGGTGCAGGCTGTCCTGAATCAAAGCCAGTTCGTCTTGAAAGCGCTCGCGAGAGCAAGCGATCCAGACATAACCGTGTTCGGGCAATTGCTGGGGAAGAGCCAGCCCGGCTTGAACTTGGGGGCCTGAAACCGTGAAGACGCGCATGGCCTTCAGTCTTGGCGAATCAACCGTGCTGCGTCTCGTGCAAAGTAGGTCAACACCCCATCGGCCCCAGCGCGCTTGAAGGCCAGCAGGCTTTCCATCATGACCAAATCGTGGTCGAGCCAGCCGTTTTGTGCAGCCGCTTTGAGCATGGCGTATTCGCCTGACACCTGATAAGCGAAGGTTGGCACCTTGAACTCGTCTTTGACGCGGCGCACGATGTCCAGATACGGCATGCCGGGCTTGACCATGACCATGTCGGCGCCCTCAGCCAGGTCCGTGGCGACTTCGCGCAGGGCCTCGTCGCTGTTGCCGGGGTCCATCTGATAGACCTTTTTGTTGCTCTTGCCTAGGTTGCCGGCCGATCCCACCGCGTCGCGGAAGGGGCCGTAAAACGCGCTGGCGTACTTGGCACTGTAGGCCATGATGCGGGTGTGGATCAGGCCGCGGGCTTCGAGCGCTTGGCGGATCGCGCCGATGCGCCCGTCCATCATGTCGCTGGGCGCG
Source organism: Comamonadaceae bacterium (assembly GCA_027486555.1). Lineage (GTDB taxonomy): Bacteria > Pseudomonadota > Gammaproteobacteria > Burkholderiales > Burkholderiaceae_C > Limnohabitans_A. The sequence continues at coordinate 4,782 of JAIXOX010000016.1, read as the reverse complement.
ACCATGTCCACGCCGGCTTCGGCTTGGGTCAGGGCTTGCTGCACCAGCACGGCGGTGGTTTCGTCGTTCAGGATGTAGCCGGTTTCGTCGAGCAGGCCGTCCTGGCCGTGGCTGGTGAAGGGGTCAAGCGCCACATCGGTCATCACCCCTAATTCGGGAAAGCGCTTTTTCAGCTCGCGCACCACGCGGGGCACCAGGCCGCCCGGGTTCATGGCTTCACTGCCCGTCGGGTCCTTGAGGCTGGCGTCGATCACCGGGAACAGCGCCATGACCGGGATGCCCAACTTGACGCAGTCTTCGGCAACGGGCAGCAGCAGGTCGAGCGACAGGCGCTCCACCCCAGGCATCGAGCCCACTTGCTGGCGCTGCTTTTGCCCGTCCAGTACAAAGACCGGGTAGATCAGGTCGTGCGGTGTGACCTGATTTTCGCGGACCAAGTTGCGGGTGAATTCGTCACGGCGCAGGCGACGTGGGCGGTTGGAGGGGAAGGGGGCGACGGAGTTCATGTTGAAAATTGTGCCTGAAGTCACACCAAACACCAAAACCACAAGTCGGTGCACAGTCTCCCTTGAGATAGGAGACGTTCTGGATGGGTGAATGTGTCAAAAAAGCCATCAAAAACAATTTTCTTCTTGTTGATGTTTTTGTTATTTGATAAATTCAAGTAGGGCAGCATGCTGCCTCCCGCTTTTCCTCCCTGAGCGGGCGCCTTGATGTGTGACAGCAAAAAGGCTTCCCACCCTCGGCCATGGCCGGGGGTTTTTTTTGCTTCAACCCTTCGGCATCTTCTGCGGACCCCCGAAGTGCTGACTACACTTGTCACATGCTCTGGATCAAAGCTTTACACATCGTCTTCATCGCCAGCTGGTTTGCGGGCTTGTTTTACTTGCCGCGAATTTACGTTAACTTGGCCATGGTGGCGCCCGACTCGCTGGCTGAGCGAGCGCGTTTGCTTTTGATGGCCCAAAAGCTCTACCGCTTCATGACCATTTTGGCCATTCCTGCCTTGGCGCTGGGTTTATGGTTGTGGCTGGTGGTCGGTATTGGGCGTGGACCCGGGCAGGGCTGGATGCATGCAAAACTTGGGGTTGTGCTGCTGTTGATCGGTTATCACTACAGCTGTGGGGTGTTGTTGCGCCAATTCACAAATGGACAGACACCCCATGGCCATGTCTGGTTTCGCTGGTTCAATGAAGCCCCTGTTTTGATGATGCTGGTGACTGTTATTTTGGTGGTGGTCAAGCCTTTTTAATGGCTTGACGCAGCGTAAACCGCCATGCGCAAGACCGCCGCTTGGCCTTTGATGTGGATCTATGCGGTCCTGATTGTTTATGCCAGCCTTTACCCATTTGACAGCTGGCGTTTTCAAGGCATTGCACCTTGGCATTTTTTGACAGCACCTTGGCCCAAATATTGGACGGGTTTTGACGTGTTATCGAACCTTCTGGGCTATGCCCCCTTGGGTTTTCTAATGGCGCTCGCTTTGCATCGTTCACATCGACGCTGGCCTTCCGTTGTCTTGACCACGATGGCTGCAGCCGTTCTTTCCTTGTGCATGGAATCTTTGCAAACCCTCTTGCCTGTGCGGGTGCCCTCGAACGTCGATCTGAGTTTGAATGTGCTGGGGGCTTGGTTGGGCGCTTTGACGTCGCGTGGCATGGCTTGGGTGGGCTTGATCGCCAGATGGCATCGTTTTCGGCATCGCTGGTTTGTACCCGATGCCAGCGGTGCGCTGGCTTTGTTGGCCTTGTGGCCCTTGGCTTTGTTGTTCCCAGCCCCCGTGCCATTTGGTTTAGGTCAAGTTCTTGAAAGGCTGGAGACGGCTTTGGTCGAGGTTTTGCAAGATACGCCTTGGTTGGAATGGTGGCCTCTTCGAGAGGTTGAGTTGGAGCCTTTGCTGCCCATGACAGAGGTATTGTGTGTGGCATTGGGTTTGTCCTTGCCTTGTTTGTTGGCGTATGGCGTTGTGCGCCGTTGGCATCAACGTGTGGTTCTGGCGGCTCTGTTTTTATTGATGGGTTTGTTGGCCAGCGCTCTTTCTGCAGCCTTGACCTATGGTCCTGTACATGCTTGGGGTTGGGTCAGTCCCGAGGTGTTGATCGGTATGTTGTTGGCCGTGCTTTTGGCCGGTGCTGTTTTGTGGAGTTCAGCGCGTTTTTGCTGGTTTGTGGCTTTGGCTGCCTTGTTGTTGCAGCTGAGTTTGCTCAACCATGCTTCGGCAGACGTTTACTTTGCCATGACCCTGCAGACTTGGGAGCAAGGACGGTTTATTCGGTTTCATGGTTTGATTCAGTGGCTGGGCTGGTTGTGGCCTTATGCATTACTGGCCTATTTGGTGGAGGGCTTGACCCGTGAGCGCCCTTTGGGTCGCACGTGAAAGCGCTGGGGCCTAGAATCAAACCATGAGCAATGACAACCAACCTCAGCCGTACTTCAAACGCCACATATTCTTTTGCTTGAATGAGCGGAAGAACAACGAGGCTTGTTGTGCCCAAAACAACGCCCAAGCGGCGTTTGACCACTGCAAGTCCCGTGTCAAGTCACTGGGGCTTGCAGGCCCCGGTCAGGTCCGCGTCAACAAGGCGGGGTGTCTTGACCGCTGCGCAGCAGGCCCAGTCGCGGTGGTGTATCCAGAAGGCGTTTGGTATGCCTTTGTGGACAACGATGACATTGATGAAATCGTGGACTCACACCTCCAAAATGGCCAAGTGGTCGAGCGCTTGGTGGCCCCTGAGCATTTGGGGCGCTGATGAACTCGTCCACTCAGAGCATCACCTTGGTGGGTGAGGTGGGTGTGATCGAAGCTTTGCTGGATGCGCCTGCGGATATCCAAGCGCGGGGAACGGCTGTGATTGCCCATCCCCATCCCCTGTTTGGCGGCACCATGCACAACAAGGTTGTCCAAACACTGGCCAGGGCATTTGTTCAGTGTGGTTGGCAAGCTGTTCGTTTCAATTTTCGCGGTGTGGGAACCAGTTCAGGTCAATACGACGAGGGCCGAGGAGAAGCCTTGGACATGGTGCGCGTGATCGAACAAATCGCTCCATTTGGGCCTTTGGCTCTGGCTGGCTTTTCTTTTGGGGCATTTGTGACTTGCCATGTCGTGCAAACGCTGGGCACTGAGCGCGCACCAGAAAAACTGGTGTTGGTGGGAACGGCTGCCTCTCGTTTCGAGGTGCCACCGGTTTCACAGGATCTGCATGAGCGAACTTTGGTGCTTCACGGCGAGCAAGACGATACCGTTTCGTTGCAAAGTGTCATGGATTGGGCCAGACCTCAATCCTTGCCCATCATGGTGATTCCGGGTGTGTCACATTTTTTTCACGGACAATTGCCCTTGCTAAAAACCTTGGTCGTTGGGCACGTGCAAGCCTGAGCATTTAAAAGATTTATGAAAAATTTGATGAAAACATGTCTGGGTATTTGTTTGCTCGCTGCCGTATTGCATGTCAAAGCCCAAATGCCTCAACCCCCAGAAATGGCGGTCAAAGCTTACTTTTTGATGGATGTGACCGCCAACCAAGTTTTGGCAGCCAAAGACCCGGATATGAGTGTGGAGCCAGCATCATTGACCAAATTGATGACGGCTTACCTGGTGTTTGATGCTTTAAAAAGTAAAAAAATAAACCTTAAGCAAACACTCCCAGTGTCTGAACGCGCTTGGAAAATGCCAGGCTCTCGGATGTTCATCGATCCGAAAATGCAGGTCCCGGTAGAGGATCTGATCAAAGGCATGATCGTTCAGTCGGGCAATGATGCCACTGTGGCCTTGGCTGAAGGGGTCGCTGGCACGGTAGAGCGCTTTGTGCAGTTGATGAATGATCAAGCTGCGCTACTGGGCATGAAAAACACGGTGTACAAAAATCCTGAAGGCCTCACGGCGGCGGGACACAACACCTCAGCGCGTGATTTGGCGACCTTGGCAACGCGTTTGATGCGTGATTTTCCTGAATACATCACTTATTACGCCACCAAAAAATACCGTTATGCGGGCACTCCAGCTGCAAATGATTCGAACCGAAATTTGCTTTTGTTTCGTGATCCGACTGTAGATGGGCTGAAAACCGGGCACACACAAGCAGCAGGTTACTGTCTTGTGGCTTCGTCAAAGCGTGACTTTCCCAATGTGGGCGCACGTCGATTGATCAGCGTTGTTTTGGGTGCTGACAGTGAAAACGCACGCGCCAACGAAAGTCAAAAATTATTGAACTGGGGTTACGCAGCGTTTGATGCTGTCAAGTTGTTTGATGCCAACCAAGCGGTGATTACGCCCGCGGTTTGGAAAGGTCAATCTCCTGTGCTCAAGTTGGGCTCAGCACAGCCCTTGGTGGTGGCGATCCCGGCCGGAAGTGCCGGTCAACTCAAGACTCAGGTCGTGCGCCCAGATCCTTTGGTTGCACCTTTTACAAAAGGTCAAGTTGTGGGCAGTTTAAAAATTCTCCAATCTGAAACGCCTTTGTTCGAAGTGCCGCTGGTTGCCTTGGAGTCGGTAGAGCAATCGGGCGTCTTCGGACGTGCATGGGACGCCCTTCGCCTTTGGATCAAGTGAATTCGAACTTGCGCAGGTCCATTGACTGTGGATAACTTGCCATATGCCTGCCAACACGGTTATACTGGCAGGCTTTTCCGCTTTTGGGGCGGAGAAGTTCATTTTGTCAAAATTCAACGTTTAGGGACGTTACAAACAATGCCAACCATCAATCAATTGGTGCGTCAGGGGCGCGAGGTCGAAACGATCAAGTCCAAAAGCCCTGCGATGCAAAACTCTCCACAGCGTCGTGG
>JAIXOX010000056.1 GCA_027486555.1 Comamonadaceae bacterium | reverse complement strand
GTAGTACGTGCGTTTTTATGCAAGGCAATCATCATGACAAGGCTCCCGGGTGGACTGCTGTGGTGACGCAAAGATTGTCTATCAACTGCCGCATGACCTCTCTGGCCATGAACAGCGGATACCGTTTTGAGTCAATGCAATCATCCGGGATGCGACTGCTAAGTAGTGCTCAAGTGAATTAAAAAGAATCTAATAGTATTTAAATTTCTCGATTTAAGGCCAGATTAAATTTCAATCTTGAGGCGGACCCTGACTTTAAAAGGAAGGTAATTTGCACTGATGCACCATCCACAAAAACTAGAAGTCGCTATGCAATGAAGGCGCGCAGCACTCGGACTTTTCAACGTCACGACCAGATATGACCCAACCCTTGCAGCGTCATCGCATTTCCGCAGGAGCTATCGTCGAGCACGAGGGACGCCTGCTCATGGTCAGGCATGTGGTGCCCGGAAAGTATGATTTTTGGGTGGCTCCGGGTGGCGGGGTCAAGGGCAGCGAAAGCTATGAAGAAGCCGCAGCCCGAGAGGTGTGGGAGGAAACCGGCCTCACTGTCCGTGTGGGGGCTTTGCTTTACATTGAGGATTTGGTTTGCCGCGCAGCTCGTTGGTGGCTCCCTCAGTACGTTGCACCCCGAAGTTGCTGCAGAGCACATCACGGAAGCCGCTTGGCTTCTTCCCTCAGAACTTCAAGCAAAGGTGGTTTTCCCCCCTGTGTTGAATCAGGGGTATGCCAATGACAGAGACTTAGGTTTTCCGGTACCCGTGCGCTTGCCACTGAGAACCATGGCGGTTTGGTAGCCCCTGACTGGCGCACTGAATCGCCCCGAATTTTGTGGCGGCTGCTTGGCTGTAGTCGACTAATCCGCTAGAGTCGGAGGATGGCACCTACTGTTGTACGTGATGGCCCCTTCCGCTTGTTCTTCTTCTCCCGCGAAGAGCCACGCATCCATGTCCATGTCGCACATCCAGATGGAGAGGCCAAGTTCTGGCTCACCCCAGTTGTTCACCTGGCGACATCCACTGGCCTCACAGCCCGCCAGATCACTGAGGCGCAAACCGTTGTTCAAGCACACATGAAGGAAATTGAAGATGCATGGAACCATCACTTCGGCGGCTGAGGTCACCAACATCTCTCGTCATGGCTTCTGGATGCTCATTGGCGATGAGGAGTTGCTGTTGTCCTATGAGCAATTCCCCTGGTTTAAACAAGCCACGGTAGCACAAATCACCCACGTTGAGCGTCCTGCACCGGATCACCTGTATTGGCCGAGCCTCGACATTGACCTTTCTGTCAACGCTATTCGCAGGCCCCAGGATTTTCCGCTCATGTCGCGTGCCTGAGTGTGCCGCAGTGGCGGAATCCATTGAACTTGCATGACGGAGTTTGGGGGACTTGTAGGGGTAAGGTCTCGCGCACGCATTAAGATCACCCCCCTATGAACTGGCTCGATCAAATCAAATGGGACGACAACGGCTTGGTGCCGGTCATCGCCCAAGAAAAAGACACTGGCGATGTGATGATGTTCGCCTGGATGAACCGCGAGGCCCTGCAAAAGACGGCCGAGCTCAAGCGGGCGGTGTATTTCAGCCGTTCGCGCAACAGGCTGTGGTTCAAGGGCGAGGAGTCGGGCCATGTGCAGACCGTGCACGACATCCGCATCGATTGCGACAACGATGTGGTGTTGCTCAAGATCACCCAGCTGGGGCACGAGCCGGGCATTGCCTGCCACACGGGCCGCCACAGTTGCTTCTTTCAGAGCTTGCAGCCGGATGGCTGGCAGGCTGTGGACCCGGTCCTGAAGGACCCTGAAACCATTTACAAGTGAGCGCCCCAAAGCCTATGACCAACCAGGACATTCTTGACCGCCTCGCAGCCGTGGTCGAAAGCCGCAAGATTGCCAACGGTGGCGACCCCGAAAAAAGCTATGTGGCCCGCTTGCTGCACAAAGGGCCTGACGCCTTTTTGAAGAAGATTGGCGAAGAAGCCACCGAGACCGTGATGGCCGCCAAAGACGTGGACCATGGCGGGGACAAAACCAAGCTGGTGGGCGAGGTGGCCGATTTGTGGTTCCACAGCATGATCGCGCTGGCGCACTATGGCCTGACGCCTGCCGACGTGGTCAACGAGCTGGCCCGCCGCGAGGGCCTGAGCGGCCTGGAAGAAAAAGCCCTGCGCAAAGTGCAAGAGCGTGAGCGTTTGGGCGAATAAACCATGAACAACCAACCCGTCGACGACAGCACCCAAACCATCAGCTGGGTCAGCTACATCTTGCACCTGATCGTGGCCGTCAGCGCCGTCATTCCTGGAGCGCAGGTGGGTCCGGCTTTGCTGGTGGTGGCGCTGATCATCGATTTGGTCAAAAAGGATGATGCCCCGGGCTGGGAGGCCACGCATTTCAGCTACCGCATCCGCACCGTGATCTGGGCCGCCTTGCTGTACCTGATTACAGCGCCCTTGTGGTTGTTGATGTTTTTCCCAGGTTGGCTGGCCTGGGTGGCCATTTCCATTTGGTTTTTGTACCGCATCGTGTTGGGCATGGTGCGCCTGAACGGGCAGCGCCCTGTAACTGACTGAATCCTTTTTCATCTCAAGCAAACCATGAACGACGCCAACTGTATTTTTTGCAAAATCATCGCGGGGCAGATTCCTTCGCGCAAAGTGCATGAGGACGAGCATGTGTTCGCCTTCCATGACATCGCGCCTTGGGCACCGATCCATTTCCTGATCATCCCCAAATTGCACATTCCGTCGATGATGCACTTGGCCCCTGATCAAGCAGGCCTGATGGGCCACATGATGACCCTGGCACCCAAACTGGCCTTGCAAGAAGGCTGCAACCCGTACCCGGAGGGTGGTTTTCGCACGGTGATCAACAGCGGGACGGAGGGCGGCCAAGAAGTGCACCACCTGCATGTGCACATCATGGGCGGTCCGCGGCCATGGTTGCGCGGTTGAAATTCGCGATTGTCATCAAATCCTTGTTTAATCAAGGCAGTTTCTTTTGACAGGGCTTCAGCCCTTAGAATTCACCAACTAGTTTAGGAGATTTTCATGGGTACTTTTTCCATTTGGCACTGGCTGATCGTGCTGTTGATTGTGGTCATGGTGTTTGGCACTAAAAAGCTCAGGAACATGGGATCTGACTTGGGTGGTGCCGTCAAAGGCTTCAAAGACGGCATGAAAGATGGCGGTAACAAGCCCGATGATGGCTCAGCACCAGTGGCTGGTCAGGTCACCGCTTCCACGCCGGTCGTCGAAAAGACGACCATTGACGTTGAAGCCAAGACCAAATCTTGAAGCTTGAACGACTGGGCGCCGCACTGTGCTTGACTTAAGTTTTTCAAAAATGGCCCTCATTGGGGTGGTGGCGTTGATTGTCATCGGCCCTGAGAAGTTGCCCAAAGTTGCCCGCACGCTGGGCGCTTTACTGGGCAAAGCGCAGCGATACGTGTCAGACGTGAAAGCCGAAGTGAACCGGTCCATGGACCTGGAGGAGCTCAAGAAAATGAAAGAGACCATGGAGACAGCGGCTCGCGATGTCGAGCAAACTGTCCAAACCACGGCTTCTGATTTCGAAAAAGACTGGGCCGACACCACGTCTGGACTGAGCAGCGATTTGCCCGCCATCGAGCCTCCCCCGCCTTATTACGTACGACCTGACAAAAATTGGCGTCTCAAGCGGGGTGCGATGCCACAGTGGTACAAAGCCCGCGCCGGGGTGCGTACCAAAGCGCTATCGGGCGCTGCACGCGTGGCCCGTTACCGTCCCAAGCTCCTCAATTCTCTGTGACGCTGGCGCACCTCAGGTGTGTAACGTCCAACTGATCCTGCCATGTCCGACACCCCTTCCCAGCCTGACGACGAACTCAAAGGTTCTGAGCAACCATTTGTGGCGCACTTGATCGAGTTGCGCGACCGCCTGATGTGGGCAGTGGCCGCTGTGGCCTTGGCCGCTGCCGTTTTGGCCATCTTTCCTGGGCCGGGCAATTTGTATGACATTTTGGCGGCACCTTTGGTGGTCCATTTGCCCAAAGGCGCCACCTTGATCGCCACCTCGGTCATCTCACCTTTCATGGTGCCGCTCAAGATTTTGCTCATGAGTGCTTTTCTCATCGCCTTGCCGGTGGTCTTGTACCAAGTCTGGGGATTCATCGCCCCGGGCCTTTACAGCCATGAGAAAAAGTTGGTCATGCCCTTGGTGGTTTCCAGTACCTTGCTGTTTTTCATTGGGGTGGCGTTTTGTTACTTCTTTGTGTTTGGCCAAGTGTTCAGTTTCATTCAGAGCTTTGCTCCCAAAAGCATCACAGCCGCGCCAGATATTGAGGCTTATTTGAGTTTCGTGCTGTCAATGTTCTTGGCCTTTGGTCTGGCGTTTGAAGTGCCTGTGGCCGTGGTGGTGTTGGCCCGCATGGGAATAGTGAGCGTTGAAAAACTCAAGGAGTTTCGAGGCTATTTTGTGGTGTTGGCCTTTGTCATTGCCGCTGTGGTCACACCGCCTGATGTGGTGTCACAATTGGCGCTTGCCATCCCTATGTGCCTGCTTTATGAGGTTGGCATCTGGGCAGCGCAAGTTTTTATCAAGCACACGCAAGCGCCACAAGACGCCGACGGAACTGTTCTATAACTCGAATTGGTCAGCCAAAAACAGGTTAGTTGGTTTTTTTCGGTTCGTTCGAAAAGTGCTTGGCCTTAACCTTCGCGTCATCTGCGCGGTTTGTTGACCGCAGGCCGTTCAGCAGGCGTCAGGCGAAGATTGACTTCACCTTGGCGACGCCATAGGTTCACCTCTGTCGGTTCACCAGGCTTTAAACCGGCCACTTGGGTTAACAATTCGGACACATTGCGCACAGGTTGACCTGCAACTTTGACAATCACGTCACCAGGACGAATGCCGGCTGTTGCTGCCGGACCATTTTTGAGCACGCCAGTGATGACCACACCATAGGGCAGGCCTTGTCCCAAGGCGGGCAACTGGAAAGTTTGTGCCAACTCGGCAGACAGGTCTTGCGGTTCCACGCCAATCCAGCCCCGAATCACTTTGCCCTTTTTCAGCAGATCCTGCATGACTTGTTTGGCTGTAGAAATTGGAATGGCGAAGCCAATGCCCATGTTTCCTCCTGAGCGCGAGTAGATGGCGGTGTTGATGCCCATCAGGTGACCGTTCACGTCAACCAGGGCTCCGCCAGAGTTTCCGGGATTGATGGCGGCATCGGTCTGGATGAAGTTTTCAAAGGTGTTGATGCCCAATTGATTGCGCCCCAAAGCGCTGACAATGCCCGAGGTCACGGTTTGCCCCACCCCAAAAGGGTTGCCAATGGCCAACACAATATCGCCCACTTGCATGTCCTGAATTTGACCCAACACGATGACCGGTAACTTGTCCAGTGTGATTTTGAGCAAAGCCAAGTCGGTCTCGGGGTCTGATCCAATGACCTTCGCCAGTGTTTTGCGGCCGTCACTCAAAACGACTTCAATGTCATCAGCGTCTTCAATCACATGGTTGTTGGTCAATATATGACCTTCCGCACTGACGATCACGCCACTGCCCAAACCGGCTGGATTTTGCTCGTCTTGCTCGCCATGAAAAAACTTGAACCAGGGGTCCTGCCCTTTGGCGGTGTGCGACTGGTTCTTGCTGGTGTTGATGCTCACGACAGCGGGTGATGCCAAGCGGGCTGGGGTGCTCAGGCTTCCTGCCGATCGGTTGTTCGGGCTGGCATGGGGTGCTTGTAGCAAGGTCACCCCCCCAGCGGATCGGCTGGCTCGGTTCAGCCATTCGGGCTGAAGTGTGGCGATCACAAACCAGATGGCCAACAAAACCGTGACCCATTGAGAAAATAAAAGCCAATAGCGTTTCATGTTTTCATTGTCCTAGATTCAAGTCCTTCATCCACGCTGAACCCTTTTATTTCTGTTGAGGATGATGGGTCATTGCGCCACAATACCTGTTCAAAAAGAAAGTCCGATTCAGATGCCCCATGTTCAAGATTTGAGTTTGGCCTTTGATGCTTTGCTTCAACCCGATAAATTTCGCGATTACGGACCCAATGGATTGCAGGTCGAAGGCGATCGGGATGTGAAATTGTTGGTCAGCGGTGTGACGGCCAGTCGAGCCTTGATTGAGGCAGCCATTGCGGCCAATGCCGATGCTGTGTTTGTTCACCATGGTCTTTTTTGGCGGGGACAGGACGGCCGGGTTGTCGGCTGGATGAGAGAACGATTGCGTTTGTTGCTGTTGCACGGCATTCACTTGTTTGCTTATCACCTGCCCTTGGATGCCCATGCCGAATTGGGCAATAACGCCCAATTGGCCAAGGTGCTGGGCTTGCAAACCGAGGGTCGATTTGGTGAGCAGAATTTGGGTTTTGTGGGTTCTGCCACCCAAACATGGGCTCGGCCCCAAGAGCTGGCCGATCATGTGGCGGTTGCTTTAAGCCATTCGGTCGTTTGTATTGCAGGCGCTGACAGGCCGGTGCGCCGTGTGGCTTGGTGCACGGGGGGGGCGCAGTCTTATTTTGAAGCCGCCATTGCTCAGGGTGTGGATGCGTTCATCACAGGTGAGATTTCTGAGCCGCAAGCCCATTTGGCCAAAGAAACCGGGGTGGCTTTTCTGGCCTGTGGTCATCATGCGACAGAGCGTTATGGCGCACCTGCAGTCGCTGCCCGTGTGGCTCAAGACTTGGGCTTGCAGCATCGATTCATTGAGATCGACAACCCGGCCTGAATCAATAAAAAAATGACAACTTTTTCTGATTGCTCTGAGGCTAAGCTGGATCGCCCTATTGTTTTGACTTTGGGCGACCCGTGTGGCATTGGCCCAGAAATTGTGGCGCGCGCTTGGTGCCAGGCCCCTGAACTGACCCAGTCCTGTTTTGTGGCGGGCGATGTGGGTGTGATGCGACGGGCCATGGCCTTGTTGCACAGTCAGGTGAATTTTCCTGTGTGTGAAATCGAGTCCCCACATGAAGCACTGCATGTGCCACCGCGTTGCTTGCCTGTCCTGCAAGTGGGGCCCGTGGCACCTGTGTTGACATGGGGGCGAATCGATTCCCGCGCAGGACGGATGGCGGGTGACGCGGTGCTGTGGGCGACTCAAGCGGCTTTGAGGGGTGAAGTCGCGGCGTTGGTCACTGCTCCCTTGCACAAAGAAGCCCTTCATGCTGCGGGTTCGCCCTACAACAAATACCCAGGACATACAGAGCTGCTTCAGGCCGAAGCGGCTCGTTACCTTGGCGTGCCTGTGGCTCAGTTGCCAGTGCGCATGATGTTGGCCAACGATGATTTGCGCACTGTGCTGGTGAGCATTCATGTGTCCTTGCGTGAAGCATTGGATGCCATTACCCACGAACAAGTGGCGCAAACACTGCGCATCACCGATGCGTCCTTGACCCGCTTGTTGGGGCGAAGACCTCGGATTGCGCTTGCGGGGGTCAATCCGCACGCAGGTGAAGGGGGCTTGTTTGGCCGTGAAGAAATCGATGTTTTGCAACCCTGCGTCGAACAAGCCCGGCAGGCCGGTTTGGATGTGCAGGGGCCTTTTGCGCCCGACACGGTGTTCATGCGAGCGCGAAGGCAATCGAACGGACACCGAGAGTTCGATGTGGTCATTGCCATGTACCACGACCAAGGTTTGATACCCGTTAAATACTTGGGAGTAGAGCAGGGCGTGAACGTGACTTTGGGTTTGCCCATCATCAGAACCAGTCCAGACCATGGAACGGCGATGGACTTGGCTGGAAAGGGCCGAGCCGATGCGTCCAGCTTGATTCAGGCCCTGCGCCTGGCACGACAAATGGCAGGCGCGGTCTGAATAAACGCAGATTTAGCTTTTGTTTTTGAGGCTGTCCCGAATTTCACGAAGCAGCAACACATCTTCGGTCGTTGCTTCTTCTTCTTCAGGCTTGCTGTCTGCCGCTTGTTTGGATTTGAGGCGGTTGATTTGTTGGATCATGATAAAAATCACGAGCGCCAGGATGAAAAAATTCAGGGCAACCGTGATGAAATTACCGTAGGCGAAGACGGCTCCCAGTTTTTTCGCATCAACCAAGGACAGACCAGCGGCCTGACCTGACAAAGGCCAGTAGTAGTTGGCGAAATCAAGGCCACCAAAGACAACGCTCACCAAGGGCATGATCAAATCAGCCACCAATGAGTCCACAATTTTGCCAAAAGCTGCGCCAATGATCACGCCAACCGCGAGATCCATCACGCTTCCCTTTAACGCAAAAGATTTGAATTCTTGAATAAAAGACATCTAAAACTCCCAAAAAGAAAAAAAGCAGGATGTCATTGTGACGCATATGCGCTAAGAGGGGAAATCTTGTAAGCCGTGTGCTTAATTCACTCCGCTACAATCGCGGGTTGACCCTGACAACGACTCGCTAGAGGACTTCCATGAGTGACACCCCAGTCGACAACAGCAAGCGGACATGGCTGATCGCCTCCACTTGCGCAGGTGCCGTAGGCGCTGGCTTTGTGGCCACCCCCTTCGTCAGCAGCTTCCAACCCTCCGAGCGAGCCAAAGCGGCCGGTGCGGCTGTTGAAGTGGATATTTCCGCTTTGAACCCGGGAGAGAAGCTGACGGTCGAATGGCGCGGCAAACCCGTTTGGATCATGAAGCGCTCGCCAGAGCAGTTGGAGTCTCTCAAGAAGATTGAGGGCCAATTGGCCGATCCTGCATCGGCCCGCATGGCTTACCCCACGCCGGAATACGCCAAGAATGGTTACCGATCCATCAAGCCTGAGATCATGGTGGCTGTGGGCATATGCACCCATTTAGGCTGCTCCCCTGGCGACAAGTTCGCCACCGGCGCTCAGCCCTCCCTGCCCGACGATTGGGCGGGTGGTTTCTTGTGCGCTTGCCACGGTTCGACATTCGATTTGGCTGGCCGCGTTTTCAAGAACAAGCCTGCACCTGACAACCTCGAAGTGCCGCCTCACATGTACCTGTCTGACACCAAGTTGATCATTGGTGAAGACAAGAAAGCTTGATGGAGAACCACATGGCTCATTTCAAAGAAATCTCCCCGAACGCCCCAGCAGGTGAAAAACTCCTGAATTGGGTGGACAACCGGTTTCCGCTGTCCAAGCTTTACAAAGACCATTTGTCTGAGTACTACGCATCCAAGAATTTGAATTTTTGGTACGTGTTTGGTGCCCTTTCGCTCTTGGTCCTCGTGATCCAAATCGTGACCGGTATTTTCTTGGTCATGCATTACAAGCCTGATGCAGCTTTGGCGTTCGCCTCGGTTGAATACATCATGCGCGATGTACCTTGGGGTTGGCTGATCCGTTATATGCACTCCACAGGCGCATCGGCGTTCTTCGTGGTGGTGTACCTGCACATGTTCCGGGGCCTCATTTACGGCAGCTACCGCAAGCCGCGCGAGTTGGTCTGGATTTTCGGCTGCGCCATCTTCTTGTGCCTGATGGCAGAAGCTTTCATGGGTTACCTGCTGCCTTGGGGTCAGATGTCCTATTGGGGCGCTCAGGTGATCGTGAACTTGTTCTCGGCCATTCCCTTTATCGGTCCTGATTTGGCTTTGCTGATCCGTGGTGACTTTGTGGTGGGCGACGCCACATTGAACCGCTTCTTCAGCTTCCACGTCATTGCCGTGCCTCTGGTCTTGTTGGGTTTGGTGGTGGCGCACATCATCGCCTTGCACGAAGTGGGTTCTAACAATCCGGACGGTGTGGAGATCAAAGCACCCGACGCGCCTAAAGACGCTCGCGGCAATCCATTGGACGGCATTCCCTTCCACCCCTACTACACCGTGCACGACATCATGTCGGTCAGCATTTTCTTGATGGTGTTCACCGCCATCGTGTTTTTCGCGCCTGAAATGGGTGGTTATTTCCTCGAATACAACAACTTCATCCCGGCCGATCCACTGACCACGCCCTTGCACATTGCCCCAGTTTGGTACTTCACGCCCTACTACTCCATGCTGCGTGCGATCACCACCGAAATGATGTACGTGTTGATCGCTTGCGTGGTCATCGGTGCCGTGTTGGCTGTGGCCAAAGGCAAACTGCCCACATTGCTCAAAGGCGCTGTGATCGGTGCAGCCGTGGCGCTGTCCGCCATGATGCTGGCCATCGATGCCAAGTTCTGGGGTGTGGTGGTGATGGGTGGTGCTGTGGTCATCATGTTCTTCTTGCCATGGCTGGACAACAGTCCGGTCAAATCGATCCGCTACCGTCCTGACTGGCACAAGTACATGTATGCCGTGTTCGTCATCAACTTCCTGATCTTGGGTTACTTGGGTGTTCAGCCACCATCGCCCATCGGTGAGCGCGTCTCTCAAATTGGTTCTTTGTTCTATTTCGGCTTCTTCCTGTTGATGCCATGGTGGAGCAAGCTGGGTACACCCAAGCCCGTTCCTGACCGCGTGACTTTCACGCCTCACTGAGATCACGGAGATTCAAGAACATGAAAAACATCAAGAAACTCGCTTTGGGCTTTGTGATGGCCCTCGGTCTGATGACCGGTGCCCACGCCGCTGGTGGTGGTATCGCCTGGGATAAAGCACCTCACAAAACCAATGACTTGGCCGCTTTGCAAAACGGTGCCAAGCTGTTTGTGAATTACTGCCTCAATTGCCATTCGGCGGCTTTCATGCGTTTCAATCGTTTGAAAGACATTGGTTTGACCGAGCAGCAGATCAAGGACAACCTGTTGTTTCCAACGGACCGTGTTGGTGACAACATGAAAGTGGCCATGGACCCCGTCTTGGCCAAAGAGTGGTTCGGTAAGAACCCACCTGACTTGACCTTGATGGCCCGCTCGCGTTCTGGCCATGGTGGCACGGGGGCCGACTATCTCTACACCTATTTGCGCACCTATTACCGCGACTCGACCAAGCCGACTGGTTGGAACAACTTGGCCATGCCCAATGTGGGCATGCCCAACCCCTTGTGGGAATTGCAAGGCGAGCGAGAGCCGATTTATACAGAAAAAGAAGAGCACGGCAACAAAGTCCAAATCTTTTCTGGCTGGACACAAGTCAAGCCGGGCACCATGACCCCGTTGCAATACGATCAAGCCGTTGGTGACTTGGTGGGATACATGCAGTGGATGGCCGAGCCGGGACGAAACGCACGCGTTCAAATCGGTGTCTGGGTTCTGATTTTCTTGACATTTTTCACCTTTATCGCCTGGCGTCTGAACGCAGCGTATTGGAAAGACGTCAAGTAATTGATCTTTCACCCGGCTTCTGGGCTGGGTATTGTGGAGTGGCAGGTCTTCGGGCCTTCCACTCTTTTTGATTTTTTGAGGAGCCTTTGCCATGATGGTGCTTTATTCTGGAACCACTTGCCCTTTTTCCCACCGTTGCCGCTTTGTGCTGTTCGAAAAAGGCATGGATTTCGAAATCCGTGACGTGGACCTCTACAACAAGCCCGAAGACATCAATGTCATGAACCCCTACGGCCAAGTGCCGATTTTGGTGGAGCGTGACCTGATCTTGTACGAGTCGAACATCATCAACGAGTACATTGATGAGCGTTTTCCTCATCCCCAGTTGATGCCCGGTGACCCTGTGGACCGTGCCCGCGTGCGTCTTTTCTTGCTCAACTTTGAAAAAGAACTGTTTGCCCATGTGTTGACTTTGGAAAATCGCGCTTTGAAGGGCAGTGATAAAACACTTGAAAAAGCGCGTGCACACATTCGTGATCGTTTGACTCAACTGGCTCCCGTATTCTTGAAGAACAAGTTCATGCTGGGCGATAATTTCTCTATGTTGGATGTAGCCATTGCACCTTTGTTGTGGCGATTGGATTACTACGGCATCGAGTTGAGTAAAAATGCAGCACCTTTGCTGAAGTATGCTGAACGCATTTTCTCCCGACCTGCGTACATTGAGGCTTTGACGCCCTCGGAAAAGGTCATGCGCAAGTAAATTGCTTTGGAGTTCACAATGATCAATGCAACCGAGTTGCCTTCGACCCGACCGTATTTGATACGTGCACTTTATGAATGGTGTTCAGAAAACGGCTTCACACCTTATGTCGCTGTCAAAGTTGACAATTCGGTCCAAGTTCCTCGTGAATATGTACAAGGTGGAGAAATTGTTCTGAACGTGAGCATGGATGCCACAAGCTCATTGAAATTGGGCAATGAATTCATAGAGTTCAAAGCCCGTTTTGGTGGAAAGCCTCGTGACATCATGGTGCCCATTCATCGGGTCATGGCTATCTACGCACGCGAAAACGGTCAGGGTATGGCTTTTCCGGTCAGTGATGATGAATCAAGGCCGATTCCAGTCGATCCACCTGCTGCAGCAAAAAGTGTTTTGCAAACCGAGGAGCCACCTAAGCTCCCACCAGTTGGATCGGGTCGACCTGCGTTAAAGCGAGTCAAATAAAAATTCTCTTCATCGGCTGACTTGGTCGAATAGCACGTTAAAATTCAGCCCGTGCCGCTTTAGCTCAGTTGGTAGAGCACCCGCCTTGTAAGCGGTAGGTCGTCAGTTCGAATCCGACAAGCGGCACCAAATTTTAAAAAACCTTGATCTCAGAGATCAAGGTTTTTTTTTGCTTGTCGACTTGATCACTTTCCCCAAGCGAGGACGATTACCGGTTTTGAACTTTGATGCGAATTGAAATCACACCCAAGCCGCGTGTGTTCAGGTGGGCCAATAAAGCTGGCACCATTTGACGGAGTTTGGCGGCAACGGCATTGGACTGAACCATCAGACACCAGCAACCTTCATCTAATGGGCCAGCTTGGACATTTGGGCGCAAAGCTGTTGGAAGCAAAGACCTTATAACGTTCAAGCGCTCAGTGGAGGCATGGACGCGGTTCATCAGCGAGGCCAGGGACGGTGATTCCAAGGCAGCTTGTTGCAAGGGGATGGCGTGGTGGCGGCGTGGCATGCGGTATGTTTGGCTGCACCATTATCCAGCAAGGATGGCAGCTGGGATAAGGTCTTTGGTCGACTTGAGCGTGAGGCTAAAATCAAGAGCTTAAGGCGAGCCCCCAAAGTGCAGCCAAGGTCGTGGGGCGCATTGTCTCCTTAGACTGGTTTTCTTGAATCTTTTAACCTGACAGGATAGACGGTCTGTTTTTCAGCCATTTGCTGAAGGTGGATCAAATCAACATGGCCATCCCATTCCTTACCAAAATTTTCGGCAGTCGCAATGATCGTCTGCTCAAGCAATATCGTAAAACAGTTGAGCGCATCAATGCACTTGAGGCCGGTTTGGAGGGGCTGAGTGATGATGAATTGAGGAGCAAGACTCAGCAGTTTCGTGATCGTTGTGCCGCTGGCGAGACTTTGGATGCCTTGTTGCCCGAAGCCTTTGCTGTGGTTCGTGAGGGCTCAAAGCGCAGCATGAAAATGCGGCACTTTGATGTTCAACTTGCCGGTGGTATTGCACTGCACAACGGCAAAATTGCAGAAATGCGCACAGGTGAAGGCAAAACACTCACTTCCACCTTGCCTGCCTACTTGAATGCCATTGCAGGCAAAGGGGTTCACGTGGTCACCGTCAATGACTACTTGGCTTCAAGGGATGCGCAATGGATGGGCAAGCTGTACAACTTTTTAGGTTTGACAGTGGGTATCAATTTGGCCCAGCTGCCACGAGAGGACAAGCAATCCGCTTACAACGCAGATATCACCTATGGCACCAACAATGAATATGGCTTTGACTATCTGCGCGATAACATGGTTTATGAAGCTCATGACCGTGTTCAACGCCCTCTGAATTACGCCATCATTGATGAGGTAGATTCGATTTTGATCGATGAGGCGCGAACCCCACTGATCATCAGTGGCCAAGCAGAGGATCACACAGCTACATATTTGGCCATGAACCAGGTGGTGCCGCTGTTGACGCGTCAAATAGGCGAAGCCGACCCCCGCACGGGTGAAGGGATTGAGGTTCCTGGTGACTTCACCGTGGATGAAAAATCGCACCAAGTGTTTTTGACAGAACAGGGACACGAAAAAGCGGAAGCCGTGTTGTCTCAGTTGGAGCTGATCCCTCAAGGTGCGAGCCTGTACGATCCAGCCAACATCAGCTTGATGCACCACTTGAACGCGGCATTGCGTGCCGTCAATCTTTACCATAAAGACCAGCATTACGTGGTTCAGAATGGTGAAATCATCATTGTGGACGAGTTCACGGGCCGATTGATGACCGGTAGACGCTGGAGTGATGGATTGCACCAGGCCGTAGAGGCCAAAGAAGGGGTGCAGATTCAGGCAGAAAACCAAACTTTGGCATCCATCACTTTTCAGAACTATTTCCGTCTTTACAACAAGATTGGCGGCATGACGGGTACGGCTGATACCGAGGCTTACGAGTTCCAGGAAATTTACGGTCTTGAAACCGTGGTGGTTCCGCCGCACCGTAAGAGCCAGCGAGAAGACCAACTTGACCGTGTCTACAAAACATCTCAAGAACGCTATACCGCAGCAATTGCAGATATTCGTGAGTGCCATGAGCGTGGACAACCCGTCTTGGTGGGCACGACCTCGATTGAAAATTCAGAGTTGATCTCGAATCTCTTGACGCAAGAGAAGTTGCCGCATCAAGTTTTGAATGCAAAACAGCATGCCCGAGAAGCAGACATCGTCGCACAAGCAGGGCAGCCCGCCATGATCACGATTGCCACAAACATGGCGGGCCGTGGAACCGACATTGTGTTGGGTGGCAATATCGAAAAGGATGTTCAAGCCATTGAGTCCGATGAAAGTCTCACACCCGATCAACGTCAGGTCCGTGTTCACAGTTTGCGAGAGCAGTGGAAAGTCACGCACGAGCAAGTCAAGGCATTGGGTGGATTGCGGATCATTGCGACTGAAAGGCATGAGTCACGGCGAATTGACAATCAGTTGCGTGGACGTTCAGGACGCCAGGGCGACCCGGGTTCTTCGCGCTTTTATCTGAGCTTGGACGACCCATTGATGCGGATCTTTGCGGGTGACCGCGTACGCGCCATCATGGATCGCTTGAAAATGCCAGAGGGTGAAGCCATTGAGGCAGGCATTGTGACGCGCAGCATCGAAAGCGCACAACGCAAAGTCGAAGGGCGCAACTTTGACATTCGCAAACAACTGCTGGAATACGATGATGTGTCCAATGACCAACGCAAGGTCATCTATCAGCAACGCAACGACATTCTGGATGCCAGTGATTTGAATGGCCAGATTGCAGGTTTGCGTGAAGGATGTTTCACCGACATGGTCAGACAATACGTGCCCGTCGAATCGGTGGAGGAACAGTGGGATTTGGTCAGCTTGGAAAAAGTGCTGGCAGAAGAGTGGGGTATGGAGTTGGGCCTGAAAGACAAGGTTCAGGCTGCCAATGCGATCACCGATGAAGAAATTGTGGAATGGGTCGTTGACGCCGCCAATGCCCAGTTTTTAGAAAAACTCGAAAACGTGGGCGCTGAGCAGTTCACCTCATTTGAGCGAATGATCTTGTTGCAAAGCATTGACACGCATTGGCGCGAACATTTGAGTGCACTCGATTATTTGAGACAAGGTATTCACTTAAGAGGTTATGCGCAAAAGCAGCCCAAGCAAGAATACAAACGCGAAGCTTTCGAATTGTTTGGTCAGTTGCTGGACGCTGTCAAGAACGAAGTCACCCGAACACTCATGACGGTGCGAATCGATTCTGGAGATCAAATCCAGCAGGCTGCTCAGGCGATAGAAGAACGTGCTGAGCACATCAGCAACGTGACCTACATCGCTTCCGATGAAAATGGTCAAGCTCGAACACAACCTGAGGCCGACCTGTCCAACTTGGCCAAAGATTGGGGTCAGGTCGGGCGTAACGACCCTTGCCCCTGTGGAAGTGGCAAGAAATTCAAGCAGTGCCACGGCAAACTGGCTTGAAGAAATAAGCTCCGAAAAACGGACTTCGGTCCGTTTTCACGTTGATGTTGTGTGTATCTACTTTGTTTGAAAGATCCTCATGCCTGTGAACTTGCCCCCACTGGACCCCGCACAACTGAGCCTCATCGAGGGGGTGCGCATTGGTGTTGCCCAAGCAGGTGTGCGCAAAGCCAACCGCAAAGACCTCACGGTGTTTGTGCTGGACGAAGGTGCCAGCGTGGCGGGTGTGTTCACCCGCAACCGCTTTTGCGCGGCCCCTGTGCAGGTCTGCCGTGAGCACCTGGCTGCAGGCAGTGCCGTGCGAGCCTTGGTCATCAATACGGGTAATGCCAACGCTGGCACAGGCGCTTCTGGCTTGGCCCAAGCACGCCAGACTTGCGAGGCCTTGGCCAGCTTGCTGCAGTGCAGGCCCGAGCAGGTTCTGCCTTTTTCGACCGGCGTGATCATGGAGCCGCTGCCAGTGGACCGCATCGTGGCAGGCTTGCCTGCCGCGCTGGCCGATGTACAGCCAGCCCATTGGTTCAATGCAGCAGAAGGCATCATGACCACCGACACCGTGCCAAAAGCAGCCAGTGTGCAGGTCCAGGTGGGTGGGCAAACGGTGAGCATCACCGGCATCAGCAAGGGCGCGGGCATGATCCGCCCCAACATGGCCACCATGCTGGGTTTTGTGGCGACCGATGCCTGCATTGCCCCCGCCTTGTTGCCCGCTTTGGCCAAGCAACTGGTCGATGGGTCGTTCAACCGGATCACCATCGACGGCGACACCTCGACCAACGATTCCTTCATGTTGATCGCCACACACAAGGCGGCGCATGCCCCTATCACGTCACTGGACAGCGCAGACGGCCAAGCCCTGATGCAAGGACTGATGCAAGTGGCTCGCCAGCTGGCCCACGCCATCGTGCGCGATGGCGAAGGTGCCACCAAGTTCATCACCGTGAAGGTCGAAGGCGGGCGCACGGACGAAGAGTGTCGTCTGGTGGCTTATGCCATTGCGCATTCGCCTTTGGTCAAAACTGCATTCTTTGCCAGCGACCCGAACCTGGGCCGCATCCTGGCGGCTGTGGGTTATGCGGGCATTGAAGATTTGGACCAAGGCCTGATTGAGCTGCACCTGGACGATGTGCATGTGGTCTCGCAAGGCGGACGCCGCGCCGAATACCGCGAAGAAGACGGCCAGCGCGTCATGAAAGGCAGCGAGATCACCGTGCGCGTGGGCCTGGGCCGAGGCACGGCCAGCGACACGGTGTGGACCTGCGACTTGAGTCACGACTACGTCACCATCAACGCCGATTACCGTTCATGAATACACCTGCCACTTCCGCATTGGATCAACTGCTGGCCAAAGTCAGCCAATTGGTTGACCGCATTGAATCGGTCTTGCCCCAACCCCTGTCGGCCCCCGATTGGACGCAAGCCATTGCCTGGCGTTACCGCAAGCGGTCGTCGGGCCACGGCGTTTTGGAGCCGGTGCGCCATGTGGCGGCCATGACGCTGGCCGATCTGAAAGAAATTGACGATCAAAAAGAAAAGCTGCAGCGCAACACCGAACAGTTTGTGAACGGTCGTCCCGCCAACAACGTACTGCTGACGGGCGCACGCGGCACGGGCAAGTCATCGCTCATCAAGGCCTGCCTGAACACCTATGCGCCGCAAGGCCTGCGCTTGATTGAGGTAGACAAGGAAGACTTGACCGATTTGCCTGACATCATCGAAGTGGTGGCGAGCCGCCCTGAAAAATTCGTGGTTTATTGTGATGACCTGAGCTTTGAAGACGGCGAGCCGGGCTACAAAGCCCTCAAGTCGATCCTGGACGGCACCGTGGCCGCCTCAACGCCCAATGTGCTGGTCTACGCCACCAGCAACCGCCGCCATTTGCTGCCCGAGTACATGAGTGAAAACCTCACCTACAAACACACAGACGATGGCGAAGTGCATCCCGGTGAGGGCGTGGAAGAGAAAATTTCCCTGTCCGAGCGATTTGGTCTGTGGATCAGTTTTTACCCCTTCTCGCAAGACGAGTACCTGACCATTGCGAGACAGTGGCTCAGCGCTTTGGGCGCCACGCCAGCGCAAATCGAGGCCGCACGCCCAGATGCGCTGCTGTGGGCTTTGGAGCGTGGTTCACGCAGTGGCCGTGTGGCGTACCAGTTTGCGCGTGACATGATGGGCCGCCAAACCGATCCCTCTGTGGACCGCGCATGACCCAAGGTTTACTGGTCGCCGATGGTGCGCTTGCGCGCGACGACTTGAGCGCAGGCCAGGCTGATCGTGCTGTGGTGGATGTGGCAGTGGGCGTGCTGATGCAAGGCGAAGAGTTCTTGCTGACCTCGCGCCCCGAGGGCAAGGTCTATGCGGGCTACTGGGAATTCCCGGGCGGCAAGCTGGAGGCGGGCGAATCGGTCGAGCAAGCGCTGCGCCGTGAACTTCAAGAAGAGCTGGGCATCACCATCGGGCCAGCGCAGGTCTGGAAAACGCAGATGGTCGATTACCCCCACGCCCTCGTGCGGCTGCACTTTTGCAAGGTGTGGGATTGGCAGGGAGAGCTGCAAATGCGCGAAGCCCAATCGCACGCATGGCAGAATTTGCCCGTGGCCGTGGTGCCTGTGTTGCCGGGCACGGTGCCTGTTTTGGGGTGGTTGGCCGAAGAACGCCGCTTCAGTGGTGCGGCCCACCGTTGAATCCCGAAGGGTTCGATCAACTCAATGCAAGCGCGGATCACCCAAAGTCGCGTCAGGCGGAGTGTCCTCGGGCAGTTTGAATTCTTCGCTGGCCCAAGCCCCCAAGTCCACACCTTTGCAGCGGGCACTGCAAAACGGGCGATAAGGGTTGGCTTGGCTGTAGAGGCTTTGCCCTGCGCAGGCAGGGCATCGTACTTTGCGGGCCGTAAACATTTCGGGTGTTTCTGAGTCGCTCATGCGCACAAGGACATTTCAAAAGGGACATCTTCAGTCGTGGCCACCAGTTTTCCCTCGGTTTGCTGCCGCATCATGCGGATCACCACCAGCAATCTGTTGCAGCTGATTTCGGGTGTGATGCCCAGCGATGAGTCGATTTTCAGACGCAAAAGCTGGTAAGTGCGACCTTGTGGCAAGTTTTGCTGCAATTGGCCTAACGGTGCCATGACCTTTTGGTTGGTGCCTGATTCGCGCAGCATTTGCAGCAACATTTGAATGGCGTTGGACAAAGGTGCAAATGGGGCAGACCAAGCATTCAGATCGGATGATCTGCTGCGGGCATCGTGGTGCTGCCATGCGTGGTATGCGGGTAAATCAAATTCGCAGGTTCCCCCGGGGATGACGACGCGGCTGCGCAATGCCATCAAAAAATCGCTTTCGGTCAGGCTTTGGCCAATTTTTCCATTGACTTGATTCAGTGTGTCGAAAAGCTCGTCGAGTTGCGAGATTAACTGATCAAGTGCTTTTTCTGAAATGGCTGGGTTGCCTCTGTAACTGCCGTAGAGCTGCTTTTGTCGCTCTAAATCCTTCAAAACGTCCGATTTGAGTTCCGATCGTGAGCCGACTTCCATGATTTCAAACAAGGTGGTCAGTGCAAAGTGATGGTCGATAGACTCCGCCCGCTGAGTCAGTTGACTCAAGCGATTAAAGAGTTGATGCAGACGCAAATAAGTGCGAATGCGCTCGTTGAAGGGATATTCGTACAGTATCACGCAGCATTTTCCAGTGGCGTAATCATAGCCCGAAGTCAGCGACCACTTGAGTTACTTGAGTTTCTAATTGAGACAAACTCAGGCCCTGATTGAAAATAACCAGGTCGGCACAAGCGAGTCTTTGTGCCCGTGTGGCTTGTTGTTGGATGATCCTTTGAACCTCCACAGCGTTCAGTCCATTTCTGAGCATGACCCTCTGACATTGGGTGTCTTCGTCACAGTCGATCACCAGAACACGGTCAAGCTGACGACGCCACCGAGCCCCCGATTCGACCAA
This sequence comes from Comamonadaceae bacterium, assembly GCA_027486555.1. GTDB lineage: Bacteria > Pseudomonadota > Gammaproteobacteria > Burkholderiales > Burkholderiaceae_C > Limnohabitans_A. The sequence continues at coordinate 20,134 of JAIXOX010000056.1, read as the reverse complement.
CAGTGGCACATCAAAAATCAGGCATTGCTGGCCTTGGTGCAACGCTGACTGTGCTTGTTCGGCGACCACTTGACTGACCAGAGGATGGATGATGTGTTCGAGTTGGCGTTTGGCATTCGGGTCTTTGAAGACCAGTTCGCGCATGGCTTGTCGGTCCATGGCACCGTCTGGACCCACCATGCCTGGACCGAAAGTGCTCTCAATGGCCGCCATGGCACGTCCACCAGGAGCCGTTAAGCTTCTGGAAATGGCATCGGCATCAATGAGTGCAGCACCAGAGCGGGCCATCATGGCTCCCACGGTGCTTTTGCCACTGCCAATGCCGCCTGTCAGGCCAATGCGCCATACGCGTTGAGGTGTCATGCGTGTTCAGATCTGAAAATGGGGCAAGGGGCCAAAAATCATCACCCACAAGCCGGCAACAACCAAAAAAGGGCCAAAAGGCAGATAACCCTCTGGCGTTAGTTTGTGTTGTGACTTTAACCAAATTCCAAGCAATGCACCCGTGATGGAGGAAATCAAAACGAGTGAAAGCAATGCGTGCGACCCTAACCAAGCCCCTAAGGCTGCCAACAGTTTGAGGTCACCGTGTCCCATGCCTTCTTTGCCTGTCGCCCATTTGAACAAGTACAAGACCGACCACAAAAAAAGATAACCGGCGCAGGCCCCCCACAAGGACAGGTTCAAGGATATGCCTGTCAACCCCCAACTGCTCAACAGAATTCCCGACCAAAGCAAGGGCTGGGTGATGGCGTCTGGCAACAAGGTGGTGTCTGCATCAATAGCAGCAAGAGCGACCAATGCGGCTGAAAAACCGCACCATGCCAAAGCTTCTATGCCAAAGCCGCGTTGCATGAATGCCACTGCAAACAAAATACCCGTCAAACATTCCACGCCCAAATAACGCCATCCAATGCGTGCGTTGCAGTATCGGCAACGGCCCTTGAGCAGCAGATAGCTCAGTGCAGGGATGTTGTCATACCACCGCAGACCATGTTGGCATTTGGGGCAGTGTGAGCCTGGCCAAGCCAGGTTGTAGGTGGGTAAATTTGCGGGAACAGGCTGATTGGACATGTGGCTGACTTCTGCATCCCATTGGGCCTGCATCATGCGCGGCAATCGGTGGATCAGGACATTCAAAAAGCTGCCCACAACCAGACCCAGCAAAACAGGCAAAAACAGTGTCAAAAATGCATTGTTCATTTCAGAAAGCCTGACCCAGTCGAAATATAGGCAAATACATGGCCACCAAAATGGCTCCAATAAACCCGCCCAGCACCACAATGACCAGCGGCTCCAGAAGGCTGGACAGACCATTGACCTGATCATCCATTTCGGTTTCCATGAGGGAGGCGGCCCTGGCCAGCAAGCTGTCAAGAGAGCCGGTCTCTTCACCGATGGCGCAAAGTTGAACAATCATCGCCGGAAAACGTCGATTTTGCCCCATGGCTTCACTCAAACTGCCGCCCTGCGCCACGCGGCGCTGAAATTGCAGCGTCCATCGGGCAAAAACCGGATGATCGCAAGCTTGTGCAGTGGGTCCTAAAGCTTCCGTGAGGGGTACGCCTGCGGACAGCAAGGCTGAGAGGGTTTGACCCCATCGTGCGACCACCGATGTGGTGACCAGTGGGCCTACAACAGGCCAACGCAACAACCATCTGGCCATCCATTGACGCCAGAGATCGCGGGTCTGGCTTGGCCGTTGCGAAAACCAAAATGCCAGAATCAAGGCAATCAACAACAAGGGACCAGACTGAACAAGGGCATCGCTCAAGCTAACCACAATTTGTGTGGCCCAAGGTAAGTCGGCACCGAAAGATTTGAAAACGTCTTGGAAAACAGGCACCACAAACACCAAGATCATGACCAAGATTCCCACGGCGACCGACAAAACTGCACTGGGGTACATCAGCGCAGAACGGATTTTGGAGCGAAGTGCCTCGTTCTTTTCAAGCGTCATTGACAAGCGTTCCATCATCACATCGAGGATGCCGGCGGATTCACCCGCTTGCACCATGTGCACATACAAACCGCTGAAGTGTTGGGGGTGTTTGGCCAAGGCGGCATGCAAGCTCAGTCCTGCCTCCACATCCTCTTGCACTTCATTCATGGTTTCAACCAGGCCTTGCGAGGTCATGCTGCGACACAGCATGGACAGCGACTGCAGCAAGGGAACACCGGCGCGCAACAAGGCTGCCAATTGGCGTGTCATGGCAGACAAGTCTTTGGGCCGCACCCTGGGTGTCGAGTCCCACCAAAGACGGCTCACTTGTATATGTTGCAGACCTTGCCTTCGCAAGTGAGCCCGGGCCAAATCTGCATTGAGTGCATGAAGCTTGCCTTGATGCGATTGGCCTTGGGCGTTTTGTCCCTTCCAGGTAAAACAGGGTGCCTTGCGAACACTGGGGCCTGTGTTCATGCCTCCTCCCGAGTGGCCGCCAAGACCTCGTCCAACGAGGTGATGCCTTGCAAGACCTTGCGCAGACCCGCCACGCGCAAGCTGGGCACTCCTTCCCTTTGAGCCAGTCTGGTCACTTCCTGACCCACAGCATCTCCCAACACCAGGTTTTGCATGTCGGCGCTCACCGGCATGACCTGAAAGATGCCGGTTCTGCCTGAAAACCCTTTGTGGCAATGCTCGCAGCCCACCGGTATGAAAACCTCAACCTGCTCCTTGGGCAAGAATTCCAGGCCAAGTCCTGCCTGATGCAAAACAGCAGATGGCACTTGCATGGCTTGTTTGCAATGCACGCACAAACAACGCACCAGACGCTGTGCCGTGATCAAGGTCACGCTGGCTGCGATGTTGTAAGGAGCCAGGCCCATGTTTCTTAAGCGAACAAGTGTTCCCGGTGCATCGTTGGTGTGCAAGGTGGAAAGGACCAAGTGGCCGGTTTGTGCGGCCTGCACGGCAATGTGAGCGGTTTCAATGTCACGTATTTCACCTACCATCAGAATGTCAGGGTCTTGCCTTAAAAATGCACGCAGCGCCACAGCAAAACTTAAACCTGGTTTGTCCTGGACATTGACCTGATTGATGCCCGCCAACTGGATTTCACAAGGGTCTTCGACGGTAGCAATGTTCACTTCTGATGTGTTGAGCATGTTCAGACATGCGTAAAGGGATTGCGTCTTGCCAGAACCTGTGGGACCGGTGACCAGCACCATGCCGTGTGGCGCGCGTATGGCCTGGATCAAACGCGCCAAGTCCTCTGGCTCGTAACCCAGCCGTGTCAGGTCCAATTGCGCTTGTGCTGAATCCAAGATGCGAACCACCAATTTTTCACCAAACAAGGTGGGCAGGGTGCTGATGCGCAAATCAAGTGATCTTCCATCGCCCAGGTGGAGTTTCATTCGCCCATCTTGGGGTAAGCGTTTTTCGGCAATGTCAAGCCGCGAGAGGACTTTCAAGCGGGAAGCCAATCGATCCTTGAGTGCCATGTGCGGGGTGGCCATTTCACGCAACTCACCATCGATGCGCATGCGCACGCGGTAATGGTGCTCGTAGGGCTCAAAATGCAAGTCAGACGCCTTCATGGCGACTGCCTTTTCAAGCAGTTGTTGTACGTAGCTAACGACCGGGGCATCGTCTGCGCTCGTGGGAGATGGGCGTGAAAGTAAGGGCTCCAAGCTGCCTCCAAAATTGAATGAATACCAAGTTAATCAAATCATGATGCTTGAACGCATTTTTGTAAATGATGAAGTCCGCGATGGGGCTTGATGTGTCACTTCGTTGCCGTCAAAAAGGGCATTCGTCAAGGACCTCTGTTTCAGCACCATCGGCAGAGTAGGCTGAAAATATCGACCACTAGTCCGCATCAACAACTGGAGACAAACATGCACATTGGCATTGCCGGAATTGGCAAAATGGGGTCAGCCATCGGTTCACGACTTCTGGCACAGGGTTACACGCTGACGGTGTGGAATCGAACGCCTCCCAAGGCGCAACCCTTGCTTGATTTGGGCGCTCAGTGGGCACCAACACCCAAAGACTTGGCAGAGTCGGTGGATGTGGTCATTAGCTTGTTGACCAACGAAGCTGCTCTGGATCAGGTTTACGGCTCGGATTCCGGGTTGCTGGCTGGGCAGGTCAAAGGCAAGATATTCATCGACATGAGCACCGTTCGTCCTGCTAAGCCCCAAGAGATGGTTCAGCGCGTCCAAGCCGTCAATGCCTGTTTTTTGGAGTGTCCGGTCGGAGGCAGCGTGGGGCCTGCTAAAGAGGGCAAATTGTTGGGTTTTGTGGGGGGGCAAGCGCAGGATTTGGAGAAGGTCCAAGAACTGCTGAACGTGATGTGCCGTCGTGTCGAGCATGTGGGCCCTCATGGTGCAGGTGCCACCATGAAATTGGCCGTTAACTTGCCCTTGATGGTGTATTGGCAAACCTTGGGAGAGGCCTTGTCTTTGGTTGAACCCCTGGGCCTCGACCCCCAAAGGGTGATTGACATCTTGTCAGAATCCTCAGGTGGACCCAATATGTTGAAGGTTCGGGGCAGCATGATTGCCAAAACCTTGAATCAGCAAACAAGCGATCAAGTCACAGTGAATGTGGCCACCATGCGCAAGGACATGCAAGCCATGTTGGACCAAGGTCAGGCCACTGGCAAGCGCCTGCCCTTGACCGCACTGGCCTTGGAAAAGTTCGATGCGGCCGCCCAAAGCGGGCTGGATGGGAAAGATTGCTCTGAACTTTTGGTGTGGTGGTTGTCTCAAGGTGGCCACGCCTGAACCAGCCAAGGGCCGCCTTGTTCACGCCCTCATTCGAGGCGCATTTCCCGAATGATGGCCCTAAACTGGTCCATTTGTCGCCGCAGCATGGCATCTTGTTCTGCCGGTGTGGATCCGACGCCTTCGGCACCCAAGTCGTTCAAGCGTTTGATCACGTCGGGGTGTCGCACCGCCGCGATCACTTCCTTGTTCAGGCGTTCAATGATGTCCTTGGGGGTTTTTGCAGGGGCGAAAACACCGTTCCAGCCCTCGAGCTCCAGGTTGGGAAAGCCGAGCTCTTTGACGGTAGGAACATCGGGCAATCCGGGGATCCGTTTGGAGGCCGTGGTCGCCAGAGCTTTCAATGTGCCGGCTTTGATTTCGGCCAAAGATGAAGACAGTTGATCACCGCCTACTTTAAGGCGGCCAGCCAACAACTCCTGCTTCAGAGGAGCTGCGCCTTTGAAGGGTATGTGGGTGATGTTGACTTTGCCTTCTTTTTTGAAGGCCTCACCCAGCACATGCATGGTGGAACCTGGGCCGGTTGATCCATAGTTGTATTGCAATGATGGATTTGAGCGCAGCAAAGCGGCCAGTTCTTTGAGGTCCTTGGCGGGCACGCTGGGGCTGGCGGTCCACACGAATGGGACGTAGACGGCAATGGAAACGCCTGCAAAGTCGGTATCCACGTTGAAGGGTGATCGGTTGGCCAGCGTTTGCGCCACGGAAGCCAGCGGGAATGACAAGTTGTGCATCATGATGGTGTAGCCGTCAGGCGCAGCCTTGGCCATTAAATCGGCACCAATGGCACCGCCAGCGCCACCGCGGTTATCAACCGTGACCGCTTGTCCCATGGATTCACTCATCTTTTGAGCCACGATGCGGGCCACGATGTCTGTGGTGCCACCGGCCGGGAACGGCACGATCATCTTGATGGGTTTAGAGGGGTATGTTTGGGCCATGGCGGTTGGCGCAAGAGCCAATGCCATGAAGCTCATGAACCCTGAAACGAAAATCAGACGCCTTGATTTGGAAGTTGAACGCATAGAGTCTCCTGCTGTTGTGTGTCCTTTGTTGAGAAGCAAAGGTGAAAATGACTATCACACAGTCAACAGGCCTTCAGCATCACCAACGTGACAAACAAGGCAGGGGCGATCGCAGTGCTAAGGGCCTTTTCAGCAAGAGTGCTGGCCCATCATGTTCGTCGGTTGAGCAGTTGCGAAGCCAGGACCAACATGGCGCTGCGGTAGGCGTTTTCAGGCAGTTGCATGGCGGCGTCAATGGCGCGTTGGGCTTGTGTCGCTGCCGCATCGCGGGTGGCTTCCAGGGCCCCAGTCACTCGGACGATGGACACGATATCGCTCAAGCGATCCACGCTGCCCGTTTCAATCGCTTCTCGCACGGTTTGCCTTTGTGCTGCATCACCGCGCTGCATGGCCAAAATCAAAGGCAAGGTGGCTTTGCCTTCGCGCAAATCATCGCCCAGGTTTTTGCCCATTTCGGCAGCGTTGCCGTCGTAGTCGAGCACATCGTCAATCACTTGAAACGCTGTTCCAAGGGCTTGACCATAGTTGGCGCAAGCGTGCTCGATGTGATCAGGACTGTTGGCCAAAACGGCACCGAGCCTGGCGCTGGCCTCAAACAACTTGGCCGTTTTTGAGCGGATGACACGCAAATAACCCTCTTCATCCAGGGAAGCGTCGTGCATATTCATCAGCTGAAGCACTTCCCCTTCTGCAATCACGTTGGTGGCATCAGCCAAGATTTGCATCACGCGCATGCTCTGCGCATCCACCATCATTTGAAAAGCGCGGGAGTAAAGAAAATCACCCACAAGAACGCTGGCCGGGTTGCCAAAACGCTCGTTGGCCGTGGGCCTGCCACGCCGCAAAGTGGATTCGTCAACAACATCGTCGTGCAGCAAAGTGGCCGTGTGGATGAATTCGACCACTGCAGCGAGGTTGTGGCGCTGTGAACCGGTGAAACCCAATGCGCCGCAAGTCAACAACAGCAAGACAGGACGAAGGCGTTTGCCTCCGGCCGAAATGATGTACTGGGCCACATCGCCGACCAAGGGGACGCCCGAATCGAGTCGTTGGGTAATGACACGGTCGACTTCGATCATGTCGGGCGACACGAGATCGAGAACGGCGGCGGTGCTGTTTTCAGAGTCAGACAACTTGGGGTATCCGGCAGGGTGGCCTGGCTAAGCCGAGGCGATAAAAAGCATAAAGATTCAATGCTTCGTGTGCTTGTTGATTATAAAGGGCGGTGTGTCCGCTGCCTGAATCTAAGGGCAAGTAGACGTTCTGGTCAGGTCATAGAACTTGGACCGTGCTAGAATCACAGGTTCCTTGGGGATCAGCCCTTGGAAACTTCCATTGAAGAGGTCTAATATGTACGCGGTCATAAAAACCGGTGGCAAACAGTATCGTGTTGTCGCTGGCGAAAAAATTAAAGTAGAACAGATTGCTGCGGACGTTGGCCAGGAAATCGTGATTGATCAGGTTTTAGCCGTCGGTACCGGCGCTGAACTCATGATCGGCACGCCCCTGGTGTCCGGCGCCACGGTCAAAGCCACTGTTTTGGCACATGGCAAGCACGACAAATTGCACATCTTCAAGATGCGCCGTCGCAAGCACTATCAGAAACGTCAGGGTCACCGCCAGCAGTTCACCGAACTGCAAATCGGCGTGATCGCTGCCTGAGGAGAACAGGTCATGGCACAGAAAAAAGGCGGCGGCTCTACGCGCAACGGTCGTGATTCCAAGCCAAAAATGCTGGGCGTCAAGGCTTTTGGTGGTGAACTGATCAGCGCTGGCTCGATCATCGTTCGTCAACGTGGCACCAAGTTCCATGCAGGCAACAATGTCGGCATCGGCAAAGACCACACTTTGTTTGCATTGGTTGACGGTCATGTGTCGTTCTCTACCAAAGGCGAACTGAGCAAGCACATGGTCAACGTGTCACCGGCTGTTTAAGCCTGTCGCGCCCATGGCGAAGAGGAGCCCCGCAAGCCGGGGCTCTTCGCTTTTCTGGCTCCGCTGTGCATTGACGCTGGGGCCTCAAGCTACACTGGAAAACTCATGAAGTTTGTTGACGAAGCCTATATAGACATCTCCGCGGGTGACGGCGGGAACGGCTGCGTCTCGTTCCGTCATGAAAAGTACAAAGAATTCGGTGGCCCCAATGGGGGTGATGGTGGGCGTGGCGGACATGTGTTCGCCTTTGCCGACATCAATTTGAACACCTTGGTCGATTACCGTTACTCGCGTCGGCACGATGCCAAGCGCGGTCAGCACGGCATGGGTTCGGACATGTTCGGCGCTGCAGGCGACGACGTCACCCTCAAAATGCCCGTGGGCACCATCATCACCGACGCCGAAACTGGCGAAGTGCTTTATGAGTTGTTGGTGCCGGGCGAAACCATCATGATCGCCAAGGGCGGCGACGGTGGTTTTGGCAACATGCGCTTCAAAAGCGCGATCAACCGTGCCCCGCGCCAGAAAACACCCGGCTGGTTGGGCGAGAAAAAAGAGCTCAAACTCGAATTGAAGGTGTTGGCCGATGTGGGTCTGCTGGGCATGCCCAATGCGGGCAAGTCCACTTTCATCGCGGCTGTTTCCAACGCCCGTCCCAAAATCGCCGATTATCCCTTTACCACCTTGCACCCCAATTTGGGTGTGGTGCGCGTGGGGCCTGAGCAAAGTTTTGTGGTCGCCGATGTGCCGGGCTTGATCGAAGGCGCGTCTGAAGGCGCAGGCCTGGGACATTTGTTTTTGCGCCATTTGCAGCGCACCCGTTTGCTGCTGCATGTGGTGGACTTTGCCCCGTTTGATGACAACGTCGATCCGGTGCAACAAGCCAAAGCCATTGTGGCTGAGCTCAAAAAATACGATCCCGGCCTTTACAACAAGCCGCGTTGGCTGGTGCTCAACAAGCTGGACATGGTGCCTGTTGAAGAGCGGGAAGCTCGCGTCAAGGATTTCATCAAGCGCATGCGTTACAAAGGCCCGGTCTTCCAGATCTCGGCCTTGACCCGCGAAGGTTGCGAGCCGCTGATCAAAGAAATTTACAAACACATCCGTGCCCAGCAAATCATCGAGCAGGGCATTGTGGAAATTGACCCCCGTTTCACAGAGCAGGACAAGCCTCAAGAGCCCGATGCCGATGACCCTCGCTTCAAGCCCTTGCCCTCGGACGTCGATTGATTGGGCTACCTGAGCCCAACTGTCGCAACCTGTTTTCCACTGCCTTCAACCTCAGCATGACCTCTGCCGCTGTTTCCACCCTGTTGCGCGATGCACGCCGCATCGTCGTCAAAGTCGGCTCCAGCCTGGTGACCAACGAAGGACGGGGGCTGGACGAGGACGCCATTGGCGAGTGGTGCCGCCAGATGGCGCTGCTCAGCGCCCAAGGCAAGGAAGTGGTCATGGTCTCCAGCGGTGCCATTGCAGAAGGCATGAAGCGCTTGGGATGGACCACCCGACCCCATGAAGTGCCCGCCTTGCAAGCCGCAGCCGCCGTGGGGCAAATGGGCTTGGCACAGATGTACGAAACCAAACTGCGGGAAAACGGCATGGGCAGCGCCCAAGTCCTGCTCACGCACGCCGACCTGGCCGACCGCGAGCGCTACCTCAACGCCCGTTCTACATTGCTCACCTTGCTCCAGCACCGCGTGCTGCCAGTGATCAATGAAAACGACACGGTGGTCAACGACGAGATCAAATTTGGTGACAACGACACCTTGGGTGCTCTGGTGGCCAACCTGATTGAGGCCGACTTGCTGGTCATCTTGACCGATCAAAAAGGCCTGTACACCGCCGACCCACGCAAAGACGCTGCAGCCACTTTTGTGCACGAAGCCCGTGCTGGTGATCCAGCCTTGGAAGCCATGGCTGGTGGTGCGGGCTCCAGCATTGGCAAGGGCGGCATGATCACCAAAATCCTGGCCGCTAAACGGGCTGCCGGTTCTGGCGCCTCTACCGTGATTGCATGGGGCCGAGAGCCTGATGCGTTGCTGCGACTGAGCCGTGGCGACAACATGGGCACTCTGCTGGTGGCGCAAACGGCGAAACAACAAGCACGCAAACAATGGATGGCTGACCACTTGCAACTGCGAGGCTCGGTCACAGTGGATGCAGGCGCAGCCCATAAAGTGCTGACCGAAGGCAAAAGCCTGCTGCCCATTGGCATGACGGGCGTAGCAGGTGATTTTTCACGAGGCGACGTGATCGCCATCCGAGACGAGCAAGGTACAGAATTTGCTCGAGGTTTGGCCAATTACGCGAGCGCAGAAGCCCGTTTGCTGTGCCGAAAACCCTCACACGACTATGTAGCCTTGTTGGGTTACACCGCTGAGCCCGAAATGGTGCACCGCGACAACTTGATCTTGACGAATTGACAGCAGGCCGCGCTCGATAATTTTCTTATTTAGCCTTGTGGGTTGGGATCAAAGCTGGCGCCCGGGGGTATTTCCATGTGGGCAGGAGGGTGTATCTCCATGTTGGAGAGGTCGGATTCAAAAGCTTCTCGTGGCCCACGCATACCGCCCCGCAGGTAGCGGTTTTGTCTTTCATTGCGCGGCAAAAAACGGGCGAGTTCAGTGAGGGCCATTTCATAAACGCCACGCTTGAACTCCACCACCACATCCAGAGGCACCCAGTAATCGTTCCAGCGCCAAGCATCAAACTCGGGGTGGTCCGTCGCACGCAGGTTCAGGTGATGGTCGTGAGTGACCAATTGGAGCAGATACCAGATTTGTTTCTGGCCTTTGTAAAACCCACGAGCATCTCTTCGGATGAAGCGGTCTGGCACTTCATAGCGCAACCAGTCACGGGTCCGGGCAACGATTCGCACATGCTCTGGGTGGAGCCCCACTTCTTCATGCAGTTCCCGAAACATGGCTTGTTCGGGGCTTTCACCCCGGTCAATACCACCTTGTGGAAACTGCCAACTGTGGGTTCTGATGCGCTTGCCCCAGAAAACCTGGTTTCTCTGGTTGAGCAGAATGATGCCGACGTTGGGCCTAAAGCCTTCACGGTCAAGCATAATCAACCTCAAAATTTTAAATTGTGTCCATTATGCACGCCGTATCAGCGCGGTCTCTTGGATGTTTCCCTGATGTCCCAGTTTTGTTAGTTTGACGCCATGAAAGCTTCCCAGTTCCTGATTTCAACCCTCAAAGAAGCGCCCGCCGACGCAGAGATCGCCAGCCACAAGTTGATGACCCGTGCCGGCATGATCAAGAAGTTGGGCGCTGGCATTTACAACTACATGCCCATGGGTCTGCGCGTCATCCGCAAGGTCGAGGCCATCGTGCGCGAAGAGATGAACCGTGCCGGTGCCATCGAAATGACCATGCCCGTGGTCCAGCCGGCCGAGCTTTGGCAAGAAACGGGTCGGTTTGAAAAGATGGGGCCTGAACTTTTGCGCATCAAGGACCGCCACGGCCGAGACTTCGTGATCCAGCCCACCAGCGAAGAGGTGGTCACCGATGTGGTGCGCCAGGAAGTGCGCAGCTATAAACAGCTGCCCAAAAACTTCTACCAAATCCAGACCAAGTTCCGCGACGAGCGCCGTCCGCGATTTGGCCTGATGCGTGGTCGTGAATTCATCATGAAAGACGCCTACAGCTTTGACCGCGATGTGGACAGCGCCAAACTCAGCTACCAGGTGATGGCTTCCGCTTACCGCCGCATCTTTGACCGATTTGGTTTGACTTACCGCGCTGTGGCTGCCGACAGTGGTGCCATTGGTGGTGACCTGTCTGAAGAATTCCAGGTGATCGCCGCCACGGGGGAAGACGCCATTGTGTATTGCCCTGCCAGCAGTTACGCAGCCAACATGGAAAAAGCAGAGGCTATGGCCCCAAGCCAAGCTCGTTGCGATGCCGCACAAGCCCTGTGCAAGACAGCCACACCCGGCAAGAGCACCTGCGAAGATGTCGCGCTATTGCTGAATGTGCCGCTTTCCACCACCGTCAAGTCGCTGGTGCTGGCCACCGACACCCTGAACGAGCAGGGCGAGATCGTGAAATCGCAAGTGTGGCTGTTGCTGCTGCGCGGCGACCATGACATGAACGAAGTCAAGGTTGGCAAGTTGCCCGGCATGGAAGGCGGTTTCCGCTTTGCCACCTTGGGCGAAATTGAAGATAACTTTGGTTGTAAACCCGGCTATTTGGGCCCATTGGACCTGAAGAAACCCGTGCACTTGGTGGCCGACCGGGAGGTGGCGGTAATGGCCGACTGGATTTGTGGGGCCAACGAAGAAGACTTCCACATCACGGGTGTCAACTGGGGTCGTGACCTGCCCGAGCCCGCCTTGGTGGCCGACATCCGCAATGTGGTGGCTGGCGACAAATCGCCCGACGGCCTGGGTGAGCTGGCCATTGAGCGCGGCATCGAAGTGGGCCATGTCTTTTATTTGGGCACCAAATACTCCAAGGCCATGAATGCCACTTTCTTGGACGAAACCGGCAAGCCACAGTTTCTGGAAATGGGTTGCTACGGCATTGGTGTGACGCGCTTGCCTGCTGCAGCCATCGAACAAAACCACGACGAGCGCGGCATCATCTGGCCCGATGCCATTGCCCCCTTTACCGTCGTCATTTGCCCCATTGGCATGGACCGCAGCGAAACCGTCAAAACCGAAGCCGAGCGCATCTACGCGGCTTTGCTTGCCGACGGTGTGGATGTGATCCTGGATGACCGTGGCGAGCGTCCAGGAGCCATGTTTGCTGACTGGGAGTTGATCGGTGTGCCTCACCGCATCACGATTGGTGACAAGGGTCTTAAAGACGGCATGGTGGAATACCAGCACCGCCGCGAGGCAGAGTCCAGCAAAGTGGCGGTGGCCGACATTGTGGGTCACATCAAGGGGCGTTTGGCCCACTGAACGCTTTTCTCCGGCCCATGGCACACACGGTCTTGCCCAGTCGCCGGGCCTTTTTGCTGAGCCTGTTGGGACCGCTGTTGCCCGTCGGGCTGGCGCACGCCGGGCGACAAATCGAAGAGCCTCTTTCGCATGCCGTGCGTTCGGCCTTGAGTGCGGCGGTGGCAGCCGCTGCGCCGCCAGAACCTCTGCTGCCCACCGACTCAGATCAGCAAATCTACGCGCAGTGGCAAGCGGTCAGCAGCCAGCGCTTGGCGCGTTACAAAACCCACCCCACCGAGCGACAAGAGTTTTTGCAAACCCTTTGGTACGAAGCCCGTCGAGCTGGTTTGCCGCTGTCGCTGGTGTTGGGGGTGGTGCAGGTCGAAAGTGCGTTTCGCAAATACGCCATTTCCAGCGCCGGGGCCATGGGCTACATGCAAGTCATGCCCTTTTGGGCGCGTCTGATCGGGGATGGCAACGAAAGCCGTTTGTTTCACATGCAAACCAATCTGCGTTTTGGCTGCGTGATCTTGCGTTACTTGCTGGACCGAGAGCGGGGTGACCTGTTCATGGGACTTGGCCGCTACAACGGCAGCCGAGGCAAGTCAGCTTACCCACAAGCTGTGTTGGCGGCGCAGCGGTTGTGGGTGCATGCGGCGGATTGAATGCAACAAAGCCACCCCAAGGTGGCTCTGTGCTGCTGGCCTGCGCGACCAGAGGTTTTGAAAAAAACGCGCAATCAGGCTTGGCCGTTGATCACTTGCTGCAGTTCGCCCGATTCGTACATCTCCATCATGATGTCCGAGCCGCCAACAAATTCGCCTTTGACGTAGAGCTGGGGGATGGTGGGCCAGTTGCTGTATTCCTTGATGCCTTGGCGGATTTCGGCGTCGTCCAGCACGTTCACGGTTTTGACCGTCTTGGGGTCTACACCACAAGCCTTGAGCAGTTGGATGGCACGGCCCGAAAAACCACACATGGGAAAGTTGGCGTTGCCTTTCATGAACAGGGTGATCTCGTTGCCTTTGACGAGTTCGTCGATGCGTTGTTGGGTGTCGCTCATGGGAAATTCTCCAAATAGGGTCAGTGTCGTATGGGGTGAATTATGTCTCTGAATGAAAGTCTGCCATTTTCACAGGGATGTTGCTGTCAATCTGGCATCACCCCGCCAGTACATCGCTCGACCCCCGCCAAATCGCGGCGCGATTGCACCTGTATAAAACCTGCTTTGCGGAGCAAGGCTTGCACTGGGGCAGCCTGGTCCCAGCCGTGTTCCAGCAGCAGCCAGCCGCCGGGGGCCAGTCGACTGGGGGCTTGGGCAATGATCTGGCGGATGTCATCCAGGCCATCAACTCCACTGGTCAGGGCTTGCAGAGGTTCATGGGTCAGGGCTGCCAGGTGCGGGTCGCCTTCGGCCACATAGGGTGGGTTGGAGACGATCAGCTCAAATGGGCCGGGCACCGCGTCCATCCAGTGGCTCAGCACGCATTTCATGGGCAAGCCTAGGCGCTGGGCGTTGGCGCTGGCCACAACCAGGGCGTCGGCACTGGCGTCTACCGCCGTCACCTTCGCGGCTGGGCGCTGGTGCTGCAGGGCCAGCGCCACAGCCCCACTGCCGGTGCCCAGGTCCAGCACGCGGGTTGGCTGGCCCACAGGCAGCAATTCCAACGCCCATTCGACCAGGATTTCCGTGTCGGGGCGCGGGTCCAGCACACGGGCGTCCACGTTCAGCGTGAGGCCAAAAAAGTCTTTGCGTCCGGTGATGTAGGCCACCGGCTCGCCCTGGAGGCGGCGCTGCAGGGCTTGGTCCCAGTTGTGTTGTTGTGCCTCGGTCAACTGATCGGTGTCGTGGGCCAGCAGCCAGGCGCGGTCATGCAGCGGGCGCGCCAAGGCAAACAGCAAGAGAATTTGCGCGTCAACACGAGCAAGGCCTTGTCTTACGGCTTGTTGCAGGCATTCGGCCACGCTGGGGCTGGCGTGTGGGTCCGTCACGCAGTCGCCCCAATTTCCAGCGCCGCCAGTTGTTCTGCGGCTTCGTAAGCCTGAAGCGCATCGACCACGTCTTTCAAATCGCCTTCCATGATGGTGAGCAGCTTGTAAAGCGTGAGGTTGATGCGGTGGTCACTCAGTCGCCCTTGCGGAAAGTTGTAAGTGCGGATTCGGTCCGAGCGGTCGCCGCTGCCGATCAGGCTCTTGCGCTCAGCGGCGTCTTTGGCGGCGCGCTCAGCCCGGTCTTTTTCCTGAATGCGCGCCGTAAGCACCTTCAGGGCCTGCGCCTTGTTGTTGTGCTGGCTGCGGCCGTCCTGGCATTCGGCCACGATGCCGGTGGGCAAGTGGGTGATGCGCACCGCCGAGTCGGTTTTGTTGATGTGCTGCCCGCCCGCACCGCTGGCGCGGTAGGTGTCAATGCGCAAGTCAGACGGGTTGATCTTGATGGCCTCGGCCTCGTCCGGCTCGGCCAGCACCGCCACAGTGCAGGCGCTGGTGTGGATGCGGCCTTGGGTTTCGGTGGCGGGTACGCGCTGCACCCGGTGGCCGCCCGATTCGAACTTGAGTGCGCCATAAACCTGGTCGCCCTCGATCCGCACCACGACTTCCTTGTAACCGCCCAGCTCGCTCACCGATTCGGACACGATCTCGCAGCGCCAACCCTGGCTTTCGGCAAAGCGCGTGTACATGCGCAGCAAGTCGCCCGCAAACAGGGCTGATTCGTCACCCCCGGTGCCTGCGCGGATTTCAACAAATGCCGGGCGAGCATCGTCGGGGTCTTTGGGCAGCAGCATGCGCTGCAGCTCGGCTTCCAGGCTTTGCAGCTCGGCGCTGGCGCTGGCCGCTTCTTCTTCGGCCATCTCGCGCATGTCTTCGTCATCCAACATGGTTTGGGCTGTGGCCAGATCGGCGCTGCGCTGCTGAAAGCGGGCAAAGCGCGAGGCCACGGCACTGACCTCGGCGTGCTCCCGAGAGAGTTTCAGGAACTGCGTCATGTCGGCCATGATGTCTTCGCGCGAGAGCAAAAAGTCCAGTTCAGTCAAACGCAGGGCGTAGCGTTCGAGTTGTTGAATGAGGAAAGGTTTCATGCGACCCAAAATTTTTGCAGGTTGGCACTTGAGCGCCAAAAAATTGCCATGTGTCAGAGCCCAAGCCCTGGCCTACAAAATATGTCGCTAACGCTCTTTGCGCAAGAACACGCGCTGCACGGTGTGCATGGTTTGCGCGCGGTGCTCCGGGTCAGCACCGCGCAATTCGGCCAGCGCACCATGCATCATTTTTTGGGTCAAACCTTTGGACAAAGCTTCCATCACGGCGAGGGGGTCATCGCCCCGGGCCAGCAGTTTTCTCGCCCTGGCCAATTCGGCCTCGCGCCAAGCGTCGGCCTGGTTTTGCAGTTGTTGGATCAGGGGCACCGTGTCGCGCTGGCCCAGCCAGTGGCTGAAGCTTTGTACCCCTGCGTCAATGATGACCTCCGCCTCGGCCACAGCCGCTTGGCGTTGCGCTTGACCGGCTTGAACCACGCTGGCCAAGTCGTCCACGGTGTAGAGGTACACATCTTCGAGGGACTTGACTTCCGGTTCGATGTCACGGGGCACCGCCAAGTCGACCATGAACATGGGCCGGTATTTGCGCTTTTTCAGGGCCCGTTCGACCGCGCCCAGGCCAATCAAGGGCAGGGTGCTCGCAGTGCAGCTGATGACCGCATCAAACTCGTGCAAACGCTCGGGCAGGTCGGCCAGGCGCATCACCTCAGCACCAAAACGGCTGGCCAAGAGTTCACCCCTGTCCAGGCTGCGGTTGGCAATGGCCATGCTTTTGGGTTGTTTGGCGGCAAAGTGGGTGGCCACCAGTTCAATCATTTCACCGGCACCCACAAACAAAATGCGAATGTCCTTGAGGTCTTCAAACAGTTGGCTGGCCAGTCGAACCGAGGCGGCGGCCATGCTGATGGAGTGGGCACCAATTTCGGTAGAACTGCGCACTTCTTTGGCGACAGCAAAACTGCGCTGAAAGAGCTGGTTCAGGGTGCTGCCCAAGGCACCCGCTTGTTCGGCCGCCCGAACGGCATCTTTGAGTTGACCCAAAATTTGGGCTTCGCCCAGAACCATGGAGTCCAAGCCACTGGCCACACGGAAAGCGTGTCGGGCCGCCTCATTGCCTTCCAGTAAATAAGTGTGCGCATGAAGTTCAGAGGCGCTGACACCGCCGGTTTGCGCCAGCCAACGCAAAGTGTCGTTCGTGGCGGCTTTGTCGGCAGCGCAGTAGATTTCGGTGCGATTGCAAGTCGACAAGATGGCCGCTTCGGGCTCTTGTGCGATTCGGTGGGCCAAGTCTCGGCGCAAACCTTGCAAAGTAGGGACAAGTTTGTCAACCGCGAACGCGAACCTGCCGCGCAAATCGAGCGGTGCAGTGGTGTGGTTCAAGCCCAAAGTCCAAACAGCCATGAGGGCCATTATAGGCACGGTATGTCAACTTGAGTTGACACGGTTGAGCAAGAATTTGATTGACGTGTCTTTGAGGGCACAATTTACAGCCAATAAACAGGTAAAAGCTTCCCATCTATTCAACAAAATCGAGTCAATATGACATTTTGGCAATTGGTGTTGCATTTTTTAGGCTTTGTCATGCCCGCCTTGGCCATGGCTGTTTTCATGCCTTTGGCCGGGCGATGGGTCATGGGGCCGGGAAGCATGTCTTTGATTCGCCGAATGAGACTGCACGCCTTGAGTGGGGTGTTGGTGTTGGCGGTCGGCTTGTGGGTGTACGGGCATGATGGAAAAATGAACACTTACCTCGCTTTGGTGCTCACTGCTGCAACTTTGGAATGGGTTTTGAACAAGGCCTGGAGGCGTCGTTGACATCCTGGTAGCGGTTTTTTGTGGCTTATTTCAAGGTTTTAAAGTGTCTTCACATTGAACGAACTCCAAAAGTAAGGCCGTGCTCACCCTTTCGCTTGCCAAGGTCTCAGCCAGGGTCCGCAAACGGGCCTTTACAACCCAACAGATCCGCTTGGTGCTCGAAATGTTCGAGTTGTCCATTGGCTTTACTTGGTGCACATTTTTCAGCTCAGTAGCGCACATGCTTTTACCGGCCTCATGGCGGGGCAAGTCCGGTTGAGGACCTGTCCTAATCATCGGCCGCTAAGACAACACCTTGGGTGGACGTGGTGCAGCAGTCAGGGGCCAAGCTGGAATGATGCTGCCCACAGATGCGTTTTAGCGCGATCAGGCAGGCGTGAACAAATCCACCCGGTCGGTGATGATGCCGTCGGTGCCCAGGGTCAGCAGGTGTTGGGCGGCCCAGTCGTCGTTGACGGTGTAGCTCAGGCACTTCATGTCCGCACCGTGTACACGAGCCACCGTGCTTGCGTCCCACAGGGCGTAGTTGGCCACCACGGCCACACAGTCCAGCGACAGTGCTTTTTCAAACCAACCATCCCACATCTTGTCTACCAACAGACCACGGGGCAGATCGGGGGCGGCGACTTGTGCGGCTGCCAAGGCATCGGGTTGGAACGAGGTCAGGAGCGGTGGCACGGGCTCGGTTGACCACAACTGCGCCGCCAGGCGAGCAACCGCCTCACCTGTGGCCGCTGCGGTGCCCGGTGTGGGTTTGATTTCGATGTTCAACAAGTAGCTGTTGGCCAAGCAAAACCTTGCCAAAGATTCCAGCGTGGGCAAAGATTCACCCGCATAAGCGCGTGAATGCCAGCTGCCTGCATCAAGCTGAGACAGTGCCAGCCAGGGTTGCTCGCCACCGATGCCTTGACCGTTGGTGGTGCGCTCCAAGGTGGCGTCGTGCATCAAAAACACCACCCCGTCGGCGCTGAGTTTGGCATCGCACTCGAACATGCGGTAACCGTGCGCAGCACCCAGTCTGAATGCGGCCAAGGTGTTTTCTGGAGCGAGTTTGCCAGCGCCTCGGTGGGCGATCCATCGCGGGTAGGGCCAGTGTTTCATCATGTCAGTTCAGGCGATGCGTTTTTGGGTGGTAGCGTCAAACCAGTGCAGCCTGTCGGCGCGGGGCGTGGCGTGGAAGGTGCTGCCCGGTTCAGGCGCGGCGAGTGATGCGTCCAGCCGCAAGGTGAGGGCTTCTTGCCCCAAGCGGGCGTGCACCAGGCGCTCGGCACCCAGCAACTCCACGGTGTCCACGGTCAGTGTCCAGCCACCGTTTTCGATGACAGGCGTGATGTCCAAGTGCTCGGGGCGGATGCCCAGAATCTGCCCTGCTGGCGTGCTTGGTGCATGCTTGAGCAGATTCATGGGCGGTGAGCCGATGAAGCTGGCGACAAAAGTGCTGGCCGGGCGGTTGTAGACCTCTTCGGGCGTGCCGAACTGCTCCATGTGACCGCCGTTCATCACGATCATGCGTTGGGCCAGCGTCATGGCTTCGACCTGGTCGTGCGTCACGAACAGGCTGGTGATGCCCAATTCGCGGTGCAGTTTTTGAATCTCTAGCCGGGTTTGGGCGCGCAGTTTGGCGTCCAGATTCGACAATGGCTCGTCAAACAAGAACACCTGTGGCTGGCGCACGATGGCACGGCCCATGGCCACGCGCTGGCGCTGGCCACCGGACAGTTCGCGCGGCTTGCGTTGCAGCAATTGGGACAACTCCAAAATCGCGGCGGCCTTGTCGACGCGTGCTTTGATTTCTTCAAGTGGGCGTTTGGCGATCTTCAGGCCATAGGCCATGTTGTCGAACACGCTCATGTGAGGGTAGAGCGCGTAGTTCTGGAACACCATGGCGATGTCGCGCTCAGCGGGTTCCAGGTCGTTGACCACGCGCTCACCAATCGACACGGTGCCGGCCGTGATTTCTTCCAGTCCCGCCACCATGCGCAGCAGGGTGGACTTGCCGCAACCTGAGGGCCCAACGATGACCACAAACTCGCCGTCGTGGATGTCGGCACTCAGATCTTGAATGACGGTATTGCCCTTGGCTCCAGCGCCATAGGTTTTTTGAAGGTGGGAGAGGGTAATTGAAGCCATTATTTTTCAGTGTCTACAAGGCCCTTGACGAACCATTTCTGCATCAGAACTACCACCAAGGCGGGTGGCAGCATGGCCAAAATGGCCGTGGCCATGACGAGGTTCCATTGCACTTGAGAGTCTGCCCCTGCGGTCATGCTGCGGATGCCCATGACAATGGGGTACATGCGCTCTTCGGTGCTCATGAGAAGAGGCCACAGGTACTGGTTCCAACCATAGATGAACTGGATCACAAACAGGGCCGCAATGCTGGTTCGCGACAAGGGCAAAAGCACATCCCAAAAAAACTGCATGGGTGAAGCACCATCCATCTTGGCCGCTTCGGCCAGTTCATCGGGAACCGTCAGGAAAAATTGCCGAAACAAAAATGTGGCCGTAGCCGAAGCAATGAGGGGGATGGTCAAGCCGGCAAAACTGTTGATCATCCCGAAGTCGGCCACCACTTGGTAGGTCGGCACAATCCGCACCTCGACCGGCAGCATCAAAGTGATGAAGATGCCCCAAAACACCGCTTTGCGAAACGGAAAATTGAAGTACACGATGGCAAAAGCGCTGAGCAAAGAGATGACGAT
>JAIXOX010000116.1 GCA_027486555.1 Comamonadaceae bacterium | reverse complement strand
TGATGCAGTAACGACCCCCCAATGTTGGGTATTTGAAATTTTTTAACAGGAGACAAAAATGAAACTGAAAAAACAGATGACTTTAGTAGCGCTGGTGATCAGCGCGGCCTTGACTCCAGCTGTTCAAGCAGCAGATGAAGTCTTGGTACTCGGAGTTAACGATGCGTTGACTGGTGGTGGTGCTGTTTATGGATTGCCACAAGCTAACGCAGTTCAAATGGCGGCAGATGAGATCAATTCAAGCGGGGGCATCAAGGCTGGTTCAACCACCTACAAACTCAAAGTCATCACATCGGACGACAAGGCCAACCCCACTGAGGCAACAAACAGTGTGCGAAAGCTGATTGACCGTGACAACGTGAAATACCTTGTGGGTTTTTGCTGTTCCGGCTCAACCAGTGCTGTCGCCTCATTCATGGCCAAAGAGGATGCAGTCATGCTGGTGGGCAATGCTGCCGAACGTACCATCACGGCCCAAGGAATTCCGAACGTATTTCGGACACGTCCTCCAGCAGACTTCACTGGTGCAGCAGCCGGAACGTTTGTCGCACAAAAGGGTGCTCGCAATGTGGCTGTCATCGGCGCACTAGAGGTTGGGTTTTACACCCAATATGTTGATGCATTCGAAAAAGAGCTGAACAAGGCTGGCGGCAAGATCGTGGCCAGAGAAGCATTTGGACTTCGTGATCGCGATATGACACCGCAATTGACGAAAATCCGTGGACTCAAACCTGACGCAATTTTGGTTGTGGGCTACGTGGAGCCCGCAGCATTTGTTTACCGTCAAGCAGTTGAGTTGGGCATGAATGTCCCGCGCTACGGTTTTACTAGCGGAAGTGAAGAGCAGTTTCTCAAGGTGGTCACAAGTGCACAAATGGAAGGTGTTTGGGATCTCCGTCCAACAGAGCTGACCATTGAAGCGCTGGGACCACAAGCCAAGGCTTACGATGCCAATTACAGGAAAAAGTTCAATCAATCGCCAACACCTAGTTCTCCCTATGCATACGACCAGGTGTACGTTCTGAAAAATGCCATCGAACGTGCAGGCAGTGCAAAGGATGCCAAGAAAGTCGCAGATGCTGTGCGTACTTTGCCAATTCCCAAAGAAGCCGTCATGAAGTACGTGCCTAACGAAGGCGGTGCAATTTTCGACCAGAACGGCCAAGCCTATACGTCAAATGGTGCTTTCCAGTGGCAAAAAGGCAAATGGGTTTTCGTGTCCGAGTTGCCATCTGATAACAAGGCTTATTCGCAATTCTTGCGCAGCATTCGCAAATAAGTCCTGAGCTTTATTGGTCAACCACTCGCGACTCAGTCACAAACTGAGTCGCGATGGTGTCTGTCTCCCGCAGCTAGCGGTATACGAACGGTGAAATGCGATGAATGAATTACTCCAACAAATTTTCAATGGACTTGCCATTGGCTCCGTCTACACGTTGGTAGCACTCGGACTTACCGTGGTCTTTGGAATATTAGGTATTGCGCATTTTGCACACGGCTCATTGGCCATGTTTGGAGGCTACTTAACGTTCGTATTTTCGACAACGATGGGCCTTCCCCTGTTTGCAAGCATGGCCTTGGCTATGCCTGTTGGTGCTGTGTTGGGCATGCTCATTGAGCGCTTGGCATATCGACCAGTACGTGATGCACCTCACATCAATGCCTTCATCATTGCTTTGGGACTGACAATGATGCTGGAGGGTGGGAATTTGCTTTTGTTTGGAGCCGATCAGGTCATCATTCAAACGCCGTATCAGAAGGTGTTTGAATTAGGTGGCATCTTCGTTGCACAGCTCCGCATGGTCGTGATCTTGACATCGGTCACATTGGTTGCAATTATAACTTTCCTTCTTTTAAAAACGAAAACCGGAAAATCTGTTCGCGCAGTGGCTCAAAACCGGCATGCGGCTGTGCTGATGGGCGTGAATGTGAATTTAGTCTCTTCAGTGGTGTTCGCTATTTCCTCTGCCCTTGGGGTTGCTGCTGGAGCACTCATTGGCGCTTTGCTAGCACTTGCACCTGGTGTAGGTGAAAGTTTCGCGGTGAAAGGTTTTGCCGTGTTGATATTGGGTGGACTTGGGTCATTGCCAGGTGCTATTTTGGGTGGCTTGGTATTGGGTGTCAGTGAATCCTTAGCAGCAGGTTTTTTATCTTCAGCGTACAAGGATGTGATTTCCTTCTTAATCATGATCTTGGTCTTGCTGGTCATGCCACAAGGCTTGATGGGGAAAAAATGATGCGCTTTTTCAACAAATCTTTGCTGTTCAGCGTAGCCGCCGTAGCCGGCGCTTTGGCTATGCCACATGCCTTCAAATCTCCCTACTACATTCATTTGATGACCTTGGCATTGATTTGGATTGTGCTTGCACAAGGCCAAAATTTAACGCAAGGATTTGTGGGTTATGTGTCGATCGCACAAGCAGGATTTATGGGCATAGGTGCTTACATATCCACCCTCTTGACAATGAAATTTGGAGTTTCGGTTTGGGCAACTTTAGTGATTGCGCCTTTACTGACGGGTGCTATGGCGATCCTTGCGGGCTATCCGAGCTTACGCGTAAAAGGACACTACTTTTCAATCGTCACGTTGGCGTACAACATGGTCATTTTTATTGTGTTAATGACATTTAGCGCCCTCACCGGTGGAGAGGCAGGCATACCTGATGTACCGCGCCCAAGTGAGCTGACACTTTTTGGCCATGTCTTTAGTTTCGAGGGTCGCAGTAACCTCAACTACTATGCGCTGGCTTTGACTGCCGCTGTGTTGGCGACCAGCTGTTGTGCATTTGTGTTGCACTCTCGCGCAGGTCGAGTGATGTTGGCCATACGCCAAAACGAAGACCTGGCAGAAGCCATGGGTGTCGCGACTTCACGGTACAAGTTATTTGCATTTGTGATGAGTTCAATTTTGGCTGGTTTGGCCGGGACTCTTTATGCTCATTACATCGGTTTTTTAAATCCTGAACCTTTTGGCGTCGATCAATCTTTGAACATCATTTTGGCGGTCATTTTGGGCGGCAGCGGAACGCTGACAGGTCCCATTGTGGGCGCAGTTTCGGTCACATTTTTGCCTGAAATTTTACGATTTGCGGACAGTTTTCGGCTCATCACGTATGGATTAATTTTGGTGGTGGCTACTATTTTCTTGCCTAAAGGGTTGGTGCCTTTGGTTGCCTCCCTGTGGCGTTGGCTAAGAGCAAGTCAACCCAATGCAAGTCATAACAAGCCAGCCAACAAGGCATGAAGAAATGATCGTAGACACTGAAGATCTGTCCAAACGTGCGACCAGCGTCATCGAAGAAGCCCATCAATTTTCTCAAAGACACCTAGCCCCGAATGCAGCTCAATGGGGTAAGGGTCTTTTTGACCGGCGTGATTTATTTGAGCCTGCTGGATCTGCAGGATTATTGAGTCTACAAGTTCCGCTGGAGTTTGGAGGATCTGATTTGTCATTCGCTGACAAAGTCAAGGTTCTGTACAAGCTGGCGCGGATTGATTTCAGTGCTGCTATGGCATTGGTGAATTCACACAACGTTGCTGTGCAGCTTGTGAAGGCATCCCCCCACCAGTTGGCACCTCGATATGTACGTGATTTACTGAGTGGCATCATCGTTGCATGCACTGCACTGACTGAGCCGGACGCAGGATCAGATTTGGGTCAAATTAAAACCACTGCCATCCGAAATGGTGAGGGTTGGTTGCTTAACGGGACTAAGACTTGGATCATCAATGCTGTTCATGCTGACGGTGTCGTGGTTTACGCTCAGACTCAAGTGGGTTCAGGTGTCAAGGGAATTGCGGCATTCTTTATCCGTGCTGATTCGCCGGGATTCGAGCGCCTTGCCGTTGCCACCAGCAGTGCCCTGAGCAGCATGGGTATTGGAGGATTTCGCTTGACAAACGTCTATTGCGATTCATCTCACCTCTTGTATGAGCCAGGGCAGGCGTTTGTCGACATCATGGGTGCCATCAACCGTGCGCGCACTTATGTTGCGGCAATGTGTTGCGCGATGGTGTCGCAAGCTTTATCCGATGTGAGTGTTTATGGTCATCAGCGAACTGCATTTGGTCGGTCTTTGGATCAATACCAAGGCTGGCGTTGGCAGGTAGCACAAGCTGCAACTGCATTACAAGCAGCTGAGCTCTTGGTGAGGGACGCCTGTGACCTCATTGACAAGGGTGGAGAGGTTCAAACTGCTGCTGCTCAAGCCAAACTTTATGCAACCAGTATGGCTCAGACACAATTGGGATCTCTCCTGCATGCTATGGGTGCAGAAGGATTTTTAGATCGCTATGCTTTTTTAAGACATCTCACTGCAGCTCATACAGCTTCATTAGTAAGCGTCCGGCCGTCCCATCTTGCTTTTCGATTCCCGCCTGTCAGAACAGATACGTGTCCACTTAAAAATCGTGGACACGTAGACACTAAACGGGTGTCCAGCGATGCGGCAGCAG
>JAIXOX010000128.1 GCA_027486555.1 Comamonadaceae bacterium | reverse complement strand
GCGCCCCCAGCTGGTCCGCCACGCTGCAAGCGGCCGACGTGGCGCGCCTGCATGGCCGCGACACGGCCTCTTCTTCATCTGCCCCAGCCTGAGTTGCCCATGAGCGTGAACAAAAACATCCGCCCCTTTCACACCGTGCTGGTGGCCAACCGGGGCGAGATCGCGCTGCGCGTGCTGCGCACTGTGCGCCGCATGGGCTACGGCTCGGTGGCCGTGTATTCCGAAGCCGACCGGGGCAGCCCGCATGTGCAGGCCGCCGACCGCGCCGTGTGCATCGGCCCGGCGGCACCCGCGCAGTCTTACCTGAACATCGACGCCATCATCGCCGCCGCCCAGCTGGCCGGGGCCGACGCGATTCACCCGGGCTACGGCTTCTTGTCCGAGAACGACGCCTTTGCCGACGCAGTCGATGCCGCGGGTCTGGTGTTCATTGGCCCCTCGGGCGACAACATCCGCGCCATGGGCAACAAGGCCGGGGCCAAGCGCCTGATGCAAGCCGCAGGCATGCCCTGCATCCCGGGGTATGAAGGCCCCAACGACAGTGAAGGTCAAAGCGACGAAACCTTTGTGCGCGAGGCCGAACGCATCGGTTTCCCCATCATGTGCAAAGCCGCTGCGGGCGGCGGTGGGCGCGGCATGCGGCTGGTTCAGCAAGCCAGCGACTTGCCCGCAGCGCTGGCCTCGGCGCGCTCGGAAGCGCGCACCGCCTTTGGCAGCGCGGAGCTGATCCTGGAGCGGGCCGTGCGCACACCCCGCCACGTCGAGATCCAGCTGCTGGCCGACAGCCACGGCCATGTGGTGCACCTGGGTGAGCGCGACTGTTCGGTGCAACGCCGCCACCAAAAGGTGATCGAAGAGGCCCCATCTCCGGCTGTGGACGCCGCGCTGCGCCAACGCATGGGCGAGGCGGCGGTGCACAGTGCGCGCACGTTGGGCTACATCGGCGCGGGCACCATGGAATTCTTGCTGGACGCCGAGGGCAACTTCTACTTCATGGAAATGAACACGCGCCTGCAGGTCGAACACGCGGTGACCGAAGCCATCACCGGGCTGGACTTGGTGGAGTGGCAGCTGCGCGTGGCCGCAGGCGAGGCGCTGGCCTTTGCGCAGCAGGACATCCAGCTGCAAGGCCACGCCATCGAAGTGCGGCTCACCGCCGAAGACGTGCCTGCGGGCTTCTTGCCGCAAACCGGTCCGGTGCTGCGCTGGCGGCCTCCGTCGGACCACGACGTGCGCATCGACAGCGCGCTGGTCGAAGGCGGTGCGGTCAGCCCGCATTACGACTCGATGGTGGCCAAGCTTGTGGCGCATGGCCGCGACCGCGAAGAGGCCCGACGCAAACTGCTTTCAGCCGTGCGCCGCTGCGTGCTGCTGGGCCTGCCGAGCAACCAGGGCTTTTTGGCCGATTGCCTGAGCGATACCGTGTTCGTTGAAGGGGTAGGCGTGCACACCGGCTTTGTGACCGAGCGTATGGGCTTGCCCCCGGCCGGGCCGGTGCCCAGCACACACACCGTGGCGCTGGCCGCTCTGGCCGCGCAAGTGCACAAGCTGCCAAGTGACGCGCAAGGCCATCTGCAAGCCCCCGCGCTGGCGCAAGGCCTGGCCATGGGCCTGCTGCAATGGGGCGAGCAGCGTTGGCATTACCGCATCCGAGCGACGAGCGTGCCCCATGGTGCTGATCAGGGCGCGGATCACAGCACGGCTTGGGAAGTGCAGTGCACAGCGCTGGGGTCGGTTGCACCGGCCTCAACTTCGGCCCCAACTTCGGCCTCAACTTCGGCCGCTGCTTCTTCTGCGGCTTCTTCTGCGACCTCCCTGACACCCAACACCCACACCACAAGCCTGACGCATGTGCAATGGCAAGACAGCGCGCACACCGAACTGACGCTGGAATGCCATGGCCTGCGCGAGCAAATTTGCACGGCCCGCACCGACAGCGGCGTGCACCTTTTTCATGCAGGCCGCGCCTGGACTTTTGAATGCCCACCCACACACCGTGCGGCAGGCCCGGAGGCGGGCAGCGGTGCCGTGCTGGCCCCGCTCACCGCGCGTGTGCTGCAGGTGATGGTGACGCCCGGCCAGCGCGTGCAAGCGGGCGAGCGCCTGTTGGTACTCGAAGCCATGAAAATGGAACACACACTGACCGCGCCTTTCACCGGCGTGGTGCGCGAGCTGCTGGCACAAGCAGGCGGGCAGGCGCTCAAGGGCGCGCTGTTGCTGCAGATCGAAGCGGAGGCGGCATGAAGGCGAACCTGTGCAGTGCCTCTTGGCGTAGGAGCCCACCCCTGTGGGCGATGGTTTTGTGGGCGTGTCCCACGCCCTATCGCCCACGGGGTGGGCTCCCACAAGGGCAGTGTGCCGACCTCCATCGCCCACGGGGTGGGCTCCTACAGGGGAAGTGCGGTGGCTGAAACTCATATGATTTTTGGGGTCGAATCAGCAGAGCGTCGCGTGCGCATCGGCGGGGCTTGCGGGTTTTGGGGCGACTCGGCCATGGCCACGCCGCAGCTGTTGCAGGTGCCGGGCTTGCAGTACTTGGTCTACGACTACCTGGCCGAAACCACCATGGCCATTTTGGCGCGTGCGCGGGCCAAAGACCCGGCGCTGGGTTACGCCACCGACTTTGTGCAGGCCGTCATGACGCCGCACCTCAAAGCCATTCACGAGCGGGGCATCAAGGTCATTGCCAATGCGGGCGGCCTGAACCCTGAAGGCTGCCGCGATGCGCTGCTGCAGGTCGCTGAAAAGCTAGGCATTGCCCTGCGCGTGGCCGTGGTCACCGGTGACGACCTCATGCCGCAGATGGACACGCTGCAAGCCCAAGGCCTGCATACCACCGCCGACGCACAACTGCCCGAGCGCCCCCTGTCGGCCAACGCCTATGTCGGCGCACGCGGCATCGCGCAAGCCCTGGGCGCTGGGGCCGATGTGGTCATCACCGGTCGCTGCGTGGACAGCGCGGTGGTGCTGGGCGCGCTGGTGCATGAATTTGGCTGGTCCTGGCAGGACTGGGACCGCCTGTCGGCGGGCACCCTGGCGGGCCATTTGATCGAGTGCGGCGCGCAAGCTACGGGTGGGCTGTTCACCGACTGGCAAGACGTGCCCGATTGGGCGAACATCGGTTACCCGGTGATCGACGTGGCCCCAGATGGCAGCCTGGAACTGAGCAAGCCCGAAGGCACAGGCGGCCTGATTCATCCCGGCGCGGTGGCCGAGCAAATCCTCTACGAAGTGGGCGATCCCGCGCACTACCTGATGCCCGACGTGTGCTGCGACTGGCGGCATGTGCAGGTGGCGCGCACGGGCAGGGGCACCGTACATGTCTGCGGCGCACGCGGCCTGCCCGCCCCCACCCACTACAAAGCCAACGCCACCTGGCAAGACGGCTACCAGCTGCAGCTGATGATGGCCATTCGCGGCATCGACGCGCCGCTCAAGGCCGAGCGCACCGCTCAGGCTTTGCTGACACGCTCACGCCTGTTGATGGCCAAACAGGGCTTTGGCGATTACAGCGAAACCTGCGTGGAACTGCTGGGTGGCGAGTCTCACTACGGCCCCCACGCACAAGCGCACACCGCCCGCGAAGTGGTGCTGCGCATAGCAGTGCGACACGCGCAGGCCAAAGCCCTGGCGGTGTTGCAACGCGAATGCGCGAGCAGCGGCACCTCGATGGGGCCGGGCACCCGCTCTTCGTTTTCTGGGCGTGCTGATGTTCAGCCGGTCATCAAGCTGTGTTCGTTCATGGTGCCCAAAGGCCAAGTGCGCTTGCAGATGCGGTTGGGTGACGGTGTGCAGGACGCGAGCGACTTGGCACTGCCGCCGACTTCCAACGCGCTTCCCGTTTACAGCCATGCGCCAGCGACGCCCGAGACAACCACTGCAAGCGATGAACCTCTGCACGACTGCCGCCTGATCGACCTGGCCTGGGCGCGCAGTGGCGACAAGGGCGACGATGAAAACATCGGCGTGATCGCACGCCACGCCCGCGCCTGGGTCTGGCTGCGCACCCAGTTGCAAGACGATCAGGTGCAGGCCTATTTCAGCCACCTGGTGCAAGGGCCGGTGCTGCGTTTCGAAGTGCCTGGCTTGCAGGCGCTCAACTTTGTCTTGCACCAGGCGCTGGGCGGTGGCGGCGTGTGCAGCTTGCGCTCAGACCCGCTGGGCAAGTCGTTTGCGCAGATGCTGCTGGACATGCCGCTGCGCGTGCCCGCCTCGGTGCTGACCACACCCGCAACTGGAGACACCCCATGAGCGCCATCCTCGAAGGCATCAAAATCCTCGACCTGACGCGCGTGATTGCCGGGCCCATGTGCACACAAATTCTGGCCGACATGGGTGCCACCGTTTACAAGATTGAAAAGCCCGGCGAAGGCGACGACACGCGACGCATGGGGCCTTTTTTGCAAGACCCGGCCACCGGCCAGCCCAGCAACGACTCGGCGCTGTACCTGGCCTACAACCGGGGCAAGCAATCCATCACTGTGGACATTGCCAGCGAAGAAGGCGCACAAATCGTGCGTGATCTGGCGCTGCGCTGCGACGTGGTGGTGGAGAACTACAAAGTCGGCTCGCTGGCCAAATACGGCCTTGACGAAGCCAGCCTGCGAGGCTTGAAGCCCGAGCTGATTTACTGCTCGGTCACCGGCTTTGGGCAGACCGGCCCGTATGCACCCAAGCCCGCTTACGACTTCATCTTGCAAGGCCTGGCCGGGCCCATGAGCACCTGCGGCCTGCCCGACGATCAGCCCGGCGGCGGCCCCATGCGCACGGCCATCCCGATGACCGACATGGTGACCGGCCTGTACGCCACCATCGGCATTCTGGGCGCGCTCATGCACCGGCAAAAAACCGGCGAAGGCCAGGCCATCGACGCGGCCATGCTCGACGCCACCGTGGCCTTCAACGGCCATCTGGCCGTGGGCTACCTGATGAGCGGCAAGGCCCCACAGCGCGTGGGCAACACCAACCCGATCGCATCGCCTTCTGAAGTGTTTGATTGCGCCGACGGGCTGATCATCATCGCGGCGGGCAACAACGGCCAGTTCCAGCAACTGTGCGCCGTGCTGGGCGCACCCGATATGAGTGCCGACCCGCGCTTTGTCACCAACATGCAACGCATCGCACACCGCAGCGAACTGCGCGCCGCCTTGCAAGCCCTGGTGCGCAACCGATCGCGGGCGCAGTTGCTGCAGCAACTGAGCGACGCCACCGTCCCGGCCGGCCCGATCAACGACATGGCGCAAGTCTTTGCCGACCCGCAAACCCAGCACCGCCAAATGGTGGTGGAACTGCCCCACAGCTCAGGCCAGACCGTGCGCGTGGTGCGCAGCCCTTTGAACTTTTCAGCATCGCCCGTGACACACCGCGCGCCACCTAGGCTGGGTGAACACAGTTTGCAAACGCTGCGTGAGGAGTTGGGCTTGACGGATGCGCAGGTGGCGGGGCTGGTGGCGCGGGGGGTGGTTTGAAGGGGGGTGGCCCTAGCGCAGGGTTTGCATTGACTGTAATTTTTAAGCTGTCACACTTGATTTGTCTTGCTTTTCTTGATATTTAAATCAAAATACAGTTTAAATTCAATTTATTTTGACGTAATTATCAAGTGCAAACCCTCCAAGAACTCGGTGAAGCCGTGGCCGCACGGCGCAAACAGCTGGGCCTCAAGCAAGGTGATGTGGCGGCCATGGCGGGCGTGACGGCGGAATCGCTGTCGCGTTTTGAGCGTGGGCGCTCTGCCGAATTTGGCACCCGCAAACTGCTGGCGGTGCTGGCCGTGCTGGGGGCCGAGCTGGATGTGATGGCCCAAGGCCAGGCAGGCAACCTGGACGAGCTGCGGCGTGAACGGGCGCAGACATTGCCCAACCAGACAGGGGCGACGTGATGCCACTGTCGGTGTACGTGCTGGGCCGCGAAGTGGCCACGCTGGAGCCCTCGGGCGACTTCAAAAACGTGCTGAGCTACCACCCTGGTGTGGGCACAGACGACTTCGTGTCGCTTACCATGCCCGTGCGCACCGAGAGCTATGTCTGGGACGACCAGCTGCCGCCCGTGCTGCAAATGAACCTGCCCGAGGGCTATTTGCTGCAAGTGCTGCAAGAGCAATTTGGCCCGCACGTCGGTGCCAGCCCAGCGGCCCTGCTGTCGGTGATTGGCCGCAACATGGTCGGCCGCCTGCAAGTGGCTGCCCCGGGGGCAACGCTTGACGAGCCCGCCAAACCCATTGAAGTGGCTGCGCTGCTCAAGGGCGACAACTCCGAGGCCGCTTTTGCTGCGTTGGTGCGCGAACACGCCACCAGCGGCGTATCGGGTGTGGTGCCCAAATTTCTGGATTCACAAACCGAAGACGCCTTGCCACTGGGCGCGCACCCCAAGGCCAGTTTGGTCACCCGGCGGCACATCGTCAAAGGCTCCAGCGCCCGGCTGCCCTTTGTGGCGCTGAACGAGCACCTGTGCATGCAAGTGGCGCGGCGCGTCTTGCCCACGGCCCACACGCAAGTCTCTGACGACGGCCAGGCGCTGGTGGTGCACCGCTTTGATGTGGACGACAACGGTCAGCCCCACTGGGGCATGGAAGACTTTTGCAGCCTGCTGGGCATGCGCCCCGCCGCCAAATACGACACCACTTGGGAACGCATCGCCAAAGCCGTGCGCGACCATGTGCCCGGCACGCAGCGGCTGGAAACCTTTCGCCATCTGGCCACGACTTTGCTGTTGACCTACGCCTTGCGCAACGCCGACTGCCACGCCAAAAACCTGGCCCTGCTCTACACCAGCCGGGCAGACGTGCACCTGTCGCCCACCTACGACATGCTGACCACCAGCGTGTACGCAGGCTTTCAGCACAACCCGCCGGGCATCGAGTTCATGGGCAAAAAGACTTGGCTGCCCGGCAAAAACCTGCAGAAGTTCATCGCCGCCACCTTCGGCATCCCGCCCAAAGAGCAACAGCACATGGTCCAGGCGATCAGCGACGCCGTGGCCGATGTGGGCAAAGAAGTGCGCCAGGCCATGACCGAGCACCCCGGCTTTGAAGACATTGGCAAACGCATGCTGCTGGCTTGGGCAGAGGGGGTGCGAGGCCTGCGCGATGATCGCGTCTATGCCGTGGGCGACTGGACGGCAGGCGAGGCGTTTGAGGGGTTTTCTGCGCCCCCAAAGCTGGCAGCCGAAAC
Source organism: Comamonadaceae bacterium (assembly GCA_027486555.1). Lineage (GTDB taxonomy): Bacteria > Pseudomonadota > Gammaproteobacteria > Burkholderiales > Burkholderiaceae_C > Limnohabitans_A. Next base: position 61,481 of record JAIXOX010000128.1, on the reverse strand, counting down.
GAAAAAAATTGGCCGTTCGCCCTTGCTGGGTGAACGGTGATTTGAATCAAAGGGAAACAACATGCCCAGCGTGCAAGAGGCCAAGGCCATCACCGCCGCAGCCCGCAGAGATCCGGATGAGCCGCCACTCACGCCCACGCAATTGAAGGCCATGGTCCCGCTCAAAAGTTTGCGAGGTTGATCAGACAGATCCATCCATCACGCGCACTGCAAACGGGCTTAGCCTTGAGCCACCACCTGCCGCGCATCCTCTGCCAGCAAGTCAATCAAGTCCCTGGCAAACGCAGGCAACTCATCCAGACTGCGCACACAAATTTGCATGGATCGCAGCGCCCATGCGTCAGACAGGGGCACCAGCCGGATGGCCATGCTGCGGGCGTGGCGGCGGGCGGCCGATTCGGGCAGCACGCCCACGCCCACTTTGGCTTCGATCATGCGGCAGGCCGACTCGAAGCTGCTGACTTGAATGCGCACTTTGAGTGGCTTGTTCAGGCGCTCGCATTCGCGGTTGAGGAAGGCGTGCAAGGCGCTGGCTTCGTGCAAGCCCACATGGTCAAACTCCAGCGCGTCAATGAGCTGCATGCTGGGCAGCTCGGCCACCGGATGGTGCTCAGGCACCACCAGCACCAGGCTGTCCGAGCGGTAGGGCAAGGTCTGCAGGCTTTCGGTGCGCACCGATCCGGCCACGATACCGATGTCAGTTTTGCCGTCGATGACAGCGCGCACGATTTCGTTGGACAGCTTTTCCTGCAGGTCGATGTTCACATCGGGGTGCGTGGCCAGGTAGCGCTTGAGCACCTCGGGCAAGAACTCGCCCAGGGCCGTGGTGTTGGCGTACACGCGCAAGTGGCCTTTGATGCCGCTGGCGTATTCCTGCAGGTCGCCGCGCAGGTGTTCGATCTGCCCCAGCACCAGCCGCGCGCGGTGCACAAAGGCTTGGCCCGGCGGCGTGAGGGTGACGCCCTGGCTGTGTCGGTTGAACAGCTTGGCGCCGATGCTTTCTTCGAGATTTTTGATGCGTGTGCTGGCCGCAGGCAGCGAGATGTGCGAGGCCTCGGCCCCTTTGGTGAGGCTGTTGGCTTCGGCCACCCGCACCATGAGGCGCAAATCCACCAGATCGAAATGAACAGACATGGGGGGGATTGTGACAGCGAGCCGAGGGTCAGCGGCGGCGCGGAAGGGGTTTTGGGTAGGAGCGCACCCCGTGCGCGATGGTTTTTAAAAAGGCGTGTGCCACGCCCATCGCACACAAGGTGGGTGCCTACGCGGTCAGCAAAATCTGACGCGCCAGCAGCAGAACCGGTGGGTCGACCATCTTGCCGTCCACACTGAACGCGCCGCCATGGGCCTGTGCTTCAGCGGCCAGCACGCGTTCGGCCCAGGCGCGTTCGGCCTCGGTCGGGGCCAGGGCCTGGTGCACGCCCGCCACCTGCGCGGGGTGGATGCACAGCTTGGCGCCAAAGCCAAAGCGGCGGCTGCGCTGGGCGTCGCGGGCCAACACATCGGCGTCGGTCGTGGCCGTGGTCACGCCGTCCACCGGGGCGGGCAAATGGGCCCGGCGCGAAGCCACCACCATGGCCAGCCGGATGGGGGCAAGTTCGGCTTCGTCAGGTCCGCAGACGATGCGCAAATCGGCCTGCAGGTCGATGTGGCCCAAGCCCAAGCGCAAAACACCCGGGGCGCGGGCGATGGGCTCCATTTGCCCCACACCTTCGGCGCTTTCAATCAAGGGCAGCACCGGCACACGGCAGGCGGTGAAGGCGTATTCAAGCTGCTGCGGGTTTTCGGCTTTGGGCAGCATGAGCGCGCCCAAGCCGGGCAAGTGGCACAGCGCGGCCAAGTCGGCCTCGTGCCAGGGGGTGCCTGCGGGGTTCACGCGCACCAAAAGTCGTACGCGTTGGTCAGCGTCAAAGTCTGGCCAGGCCTGCGCCAGCGCGGTGCGTGCAGCGTCTTTGGCGTCCAGCGGCACCGCGTCTTCCAGGTCGATGATGACCGCATCCGCACCGCTGGCCAGGGCCTTGGCAAAGCGCTCGGGGCGGTTGCCGGGCACAAACAAAAAGCTGCGCGCCTGCGCCAGCTGGGATGTCGGCAAGGGCTGAGCAGGCGATGCAGACTGCGAGTGCATCAGCCCACTCATGACAGCAGCGCGCCGACCTTGGGCCAAGTGGCCACTTGCCAGAGCGCATCCACGCTTTGGCGCATGGCTTCGGGCGTGGCACCGCCGCTGAAGGCGGCCAGGCGCAGGGCTTTGTCGGTGATCTCTTGACGCGAAAGCGTGTTGCCCGGGTCGCCCTTGGGCTCGTCCACACGGCCGTGCAGCACACGCCCGTCTGTGGTGGTGACGGTGACCTTGCCGATCCAGCGCTTGGGATAAGCGCCGTCCACCTCGGCGTCGAGTTCCATGCTCACCTTGTCGCGCAGGGCCTGCGTCTGCTGGCTCAAGAAGTCGCGGTCGAATTCAGTCAAGCCCGCGTGACCGTGCTGCGCCACCAGCGCCAACACCGTGCCCATGGAAAACTTGCTCTGGTGCACCGTGGTGGGCTGCACCACCGGACCCAGCACGTCGATCGCACCTTGGTGCACATGCGTGACGACCTTGGCCAGGTCATCAAGTTTCAGGTCATTCGTCTGCATGACGTGCAGCAGCGCATCGGCCGCCGGGTGCGTGTGGCGGCAGCTGGCGTGGTACTTGAACGAGGTCTCGGCCGTGGCCCAGCGCGTGCCCAGACCATCCACCAAGCGGCTCGGATCGGCGTCGCTCGACATGCCAGCGGCCATGCCTTGTGGGCCTTCCAAAATGTCGGCTGCACCCGTGAAGCCGTCTTGGGCCAAGTAGGCCGAAATGAGGCCTGCAGCGGCGGCATGCGCGGTGTGCAGTTGCTTGCTGTCGGCGGCGGTGCGCAAGAACTCCCACAAGCCCGCTGACTGCGTGCCGGCCGAGCCCAGCGCGTGCAGCATCTGCTGCGCGTTCAGGCCCAACAAGTGGCCCACAGCGGCGGCCGCAGCCAGCGTGCCTGCGGTGCCGGTGGTGTGGAACACGCGGTAGTGCGAGCGCCCCAAAAACTCACCCACACGGATGCCCACTTCGTAGCCCACCACCGAAGCGGCCAACAGCTGCTGGCCGCTTGCGCCCAAGGCTTGGGCGACCGCCACGGCGGGCGGAAACACCACAGTGGCCGGGTGGAACACCGAGCCGTTGTGCACATCGTCTTGCTCGGCCACATGCGAGGCGGCGGCGTTGGCCATGGCGGCCAAGTACGGCGTGGTGCGTGCGCCGTTGATGATGACTTCGGAAGGGCCTTGGGCGGGACCCATGGCTTGCGCAAAGCGGGTGATGCTTTCCACCGGGCGCGTGCCGTGCCCGGCCACGGCCGAGCCAAACCAGTCGACCAGCAGGTCTTCGATCTTGCGGACGACGGGCGCGGGGATGTCTTCGAAGCGCAGCGCGGATGCGAAGGCTGCGAGTTGGGCGGTGTTGGATGTCATGTTCTCTCCTTGTGTGGGTTCAATTCTTCTGTACTTCTGTGGGGGTGGTGAATTCTGTGGGAGCGGCGTCCTCGCCGCGATGGGCCTTTTGCAGACCACTGCCCATCGCCCCGAGGGCGGGGCTCCTACAAATTCGCCATTCAAATGGCCTGCTTATTCCGCAAGGCTTGCACCGCCGCGTCATCCAGGCCCAGCTCGCGCAAGATCGCTTCGGTGTGCTCGCCCACGGCGGGCACGGGGTCCATGCGGTAGTCGTATCGGTTGTTGCGTCCGGGCGGCAGCAGAGCCGGGATGTCTCCTGCGGGCGAGCCCACCTGTTGCCAGCGTTGGCGAGCCTTCAGCTGCGGGTGCGCCCACACACCCGCCATGTCGTTCATGCGGGCGTTGGCGATTTGCGCTTGGTCTAAGCGCGCCTCGACCTCGGCCGTGGTCATGCCCGCGAACACGACCAAAATCAATTGCTGCAGCTCGGCGCGGTTCGTGTTGCGCAAGGCGTTGGTGCAAAAGCGCGCATCGGTGGCCAAGGCCGCATCGCTCAGCACCACTTCGCAAAATACTTTCCACTCGCGTTCGTTTTGCAAGCCCAGCATCACCGTGCCGCCGTCGCCCGCCGCAAACGGACCATAGGGGTAGATGCTGGCATGCGAGGCAGCGGTGCGCGGTGGCGGCGCAGCGCCTTCGTAGGCGTAGTACAGCGGGTAGCCCATCCACTCACCCAGCGCTTCGAGCATGGACACGTCGATGTGGCTGCCTTGGCCGGTCTTGCCGCGCAAGAGCAGGGCCGAGAGGATGTTGGTGTAGGCGTACATGCCGGCCGCGATGTCGGCCATCGAATTGCCCGCCTTGGACGGCGCGTCGGGCGTGCCGGTGATCGACAGCAGACCCGCTTCGCTCTGGATCAAGAGGTCATAGGCTTTCTTGTCGCGGTAGGGGCCGTCTTCGCCATAGCCCGAGATGTCGCAAACAATGAGCTTGGGGTGCGTGGCGCTGAGGGCTTCAAACGACAGACCCATGCGCGCGGCCGCACCGGGCGCGAGGTTCTGCACCAGCACGTCGGCGCCCTTGAGCAGGTCGCGCAGCACGGCCATGGCGTCCGGGTTTTTCAGGTCAAGCGTCAGGCTTTCTTTGGAGCGATTGGTCCACACAAAGTGCGAGGCCTGGCCGCGCACCCGCGTGTCGTAGGCACGGGCAAAGTCGCCCGAGCCGGGGCGTTCAACCTTGATGACGCGAGCGCCCAAGTCGGCCAATTGCCGCGTGCAAAACGGCGCGGCAATCGCGTGTTCGAGTGAGACGACGGTGATGCCGTCCAAAGGTCTTGTCATCTTGTGCTCCTGATGGAGATGGGACGATGGGTAGTGGTGTGCAAAGCGTTCATCGCGGCGAGGGCGCCGCTCCCACAGGGGAGGGGCACGCCTTTTGTAGGAGCCCCGCCCTCGGGGCGATGGGAGGTGGTCTGTGAATGCACGATGAGCATCAGAACGAACGTGGCAGCCCGAGGATGTGCTCGGCCACGTAGCTGAAGATCATGTTGGTCGAGACCGGCGCGACCTGGTACAGGCGGGTTTCGCGGAACTTGCGCTCGATGTCGTATTCGCATGCAAAGCCAAAGCCGCCGTGCGTTTGCAGGCAGACGTTGGCCGCTTCCCAGCTGGCCTTGGCCGCGAGGTACTTGGCCATGTTGGCTTCGGCCCCGGCGTTTTGCATGGCGTCGATTTTTTCGCAGGCCTTCCAGCGCATCAGGTTGGCCGCTTCCAGCTCAATGAAGGCGTCGGCAATCGGGAACTGCACGCCCTGGTTTTGGCCAATCGGGCGGCCAAAGACCACGCGGTCCTTGGCGTATTGGGTGGCGCGGTCGATGAACCAGTAGCCGTCGCCAATGCACTCGGCGGCGATGAGCACGCGCTCGGCGTTCAGGCCGTCGAGCAAGGTCTTGAAACCCTTGCCCTCTTCGCCCAAGAGCGCGTCTTCGGGGATCTCCAGATTGTCAAAAAACAGCTCGTTGGTCTCGTGGTTGACCATGTTCAAAATCGGCCGCACGGTCAGGCCGTTGCCGATGGCCTGCTTCAAATCAATCAAGAAGCACGACAGGCCTTCAGAGCGCTTGGTCACCTGGTCGGCAGGCGTGGTGCGGGCCAACAAAATCATCAGGTCGCTGTGCTGGATGCGCGAGATCCAGACCTTTTGGCCGTTGATGACCCAGCGGCCGTCTTTCTTGACGGCGGTGGTTTTGAGCTTGGTGGTGTCCGAACCCGTGGTGGGCTCGGTCACGCCCATGGACTGGATGCGCAACTCGCCGGTAGCGATCTTGGGCAAGAGCGTGTTTTTCTGCGCTTCAGAGCCGCTGCGCACGATGGAATTCATCACGTACATCTGGCCGTGGCACGCGCCGGAGTTGCCGCCCGAGCGGTTGATCTCTTCCATGATCACCGAAGCCTCGGCCATGGTCAGGCCAGAGCCGCCGTATTCCTGCGGAATCAACGCGGCCATCCAGCCGGCTTTGGTCAGGGCGTCGACAAACTCTTCGGGGTAGCCGCGTTTTTCGTCGACCTTGCGGTGGTACTCGTCAGGGAACTGGGCGCACAGGGCGCGCACGGCGTCGCGGATGTCTTGGTACTGGTCGGGTGAGGTTTGCATGGTGGTGGTATCGGTAAATAAATTCAGTTCAAAAAACGTCAGGCCAAAGTGGCTTGCGCTTGCATGGTGAGCCAGCCTTCGTGGTCGCTGGCCCAAAGGTCAATGGTTTTGCCGTCGGCAGACGGCCGGCCATTCAGGCGGAAGGGGTGCAGGTCAAAAGTGGGTCGCACCGCGCGGAACTGGAACGAGGCCAGGCGCGCGCCGGGCACTTGCCTGCGCACCAGGTCCACCAACAAGGTGGCGATCAGCGGGCCGTGCACGATCAGGCCGGGGTAGCCTTCTTCTTGCGTCACGTAGCTGCGGTCGTAATGGATGCGGTGGCCGTTGAAGGTGAGCGCCGAATAACGAAACAGCGACACCGGGTCGGGCACAAACTCGCGTTGCCAAGGCGCGCCGGTTTCGGCCGCGGTGGGTGGCACTTCGGGTGCGCCGGGCACTGCCGCTGCGCGGTACACGATGTCGTGTGTTTCGGTCAGGCACAGGCCCTGGGCGTTGCTGAAAGCATGCTCGACTTCGACAAACAGCAGGTCGCCGGTGCGGCCCGCCTTGTGTTTGACCGAGGCGATGCGCGAATGCTTTTGTGCAGCGTCACCCACGCGTAATAGATTATTGGTTTGCCACTGCAAGCGGCCACCGGCCCACATGCGACGAGGCAGCGGCACGGGCGGCAAAAAGCCACCGCGCAAAGGGTGACCATCGGGCCCGATCTGGCTTTGCGGGGCCTGCGGCAAAAAGTACAGCCAGTGCCACAGTGGCGGCACTTCGCTGCCTGCGGTTTGGCGTGTGTCATCACGGTCGAGCAGAGCGCTTTGGCCACGCAGCGGGGCGGCCACGATCTCGTCGGTGAGCGTTTCGCTACGGCCTTCCCAGCTGCGCAGGTGCGCGACCTGGGCGGCATCAAGGGTGGTGGGTGCGTTCATGGTCGTATCTTCGCTGAGTTCAGGGCTGCACTGGTCTGTCTTTGTGGAAGACCATCTTTGGCGAACGTGAAGGGGGCATCTCGCTGTGGGAGACGCGCCCTCGGGGCGATTCTTGGTGGTTTGCGCGGGTGCATCGCGGCGAGGGCACCGCTCCTACAAGGGGATGTTTCGTTGTGGGAGCCCCGCCCTCGGGGCGATGGTTGGTGGTTTGCGCAGGCGCATCGCGGCGGGGGCGCCGCCCCTACAAGGGGATGAAGGGGCGCGACCTTGGCTGGGGTTTCACGCCTGGCTGTACTGCTCCACCAGTTCGCGCTTGAGCACTTTGCCGCTCAGGGTCATGGGCATTTCGGGCACCTGCACCACCACCGATGGGCGTTTGTAGGGCGAGAGGTGTTCGTGTGCGTGGGTCTTCAAGGCCTGCAGGTCAAGAGTCACGCCGGGCTTGGCTTCGATGAAGGCCAGGATGTCTTCGTTGCCGTCGGCCGTCTTGCGTCCAGCCACGGCCGCGCGCTGCACACCGGGCCAGGCCAGGAAAACAGCTTCGACCTCTCCGGGGTACACATTGAAGCCGGAGCGGATGATCATTTCCTTGAGACGCCCCACCACCTGCAAAGCGCCATCGGCCTCTTGTCGGCCCAGGTCGCCGCTGGCGTACCAGCCGCCGGGCTTGATGACCTGCGCGGTGATTTCGGGGTCGCGAAAGTAACCCGGCATCAGGCCCACGCCGCGCATCCAGATTTCGCCGGTCTCGCCTGCGGGCAGGTCTTGCCCATCTGGGCCGATGATGCGCAGCTCAGCACCTTCGACCAAATAACCGGCGCTGGTGTCGTCACGCCACTCGCCCCGGCGGCACAGGGTCAATGCGCCTGCGTATTCCGACAGACCATAACCATGGTGCAAGGGGTGCTTGAAGCGCACCTCGATGGCTTTTTTCACGCTCAGGTCCAGCGGCGCAGCGCCGGTGTACACATAGCGCAGCTCAGGCGCGGCGGGGTGTTCAATGCCCTGGGCATCGAGCCAAGCCAGCAAGCGGGTGAACATGGCGGGCGGGCCTTGCAGTTGCGTCAGGCCTTGGTGGGCCAGCGTGTCAAACACGTCGGCCGGGTCAAACTGGCTGCGCATGAGCAAGCCAGCGCCTGCATGCAGCGAGGCCATGAGCACCGTGCCCAGACCGAAGATGTGCGTCATCGGCAGATAAGCGTACGAGCGGTCGGCAGGCACCAGCTGGCGCGACTGTGCCGAAATCTTGCCAAACTGCAACAGCCCAGCGTGCGTGAGCATCACGCCTTTGGGTTGTCCCGTGGTGCCCGAGGTGAAGATGATGGCGGCCACGCGCTCGGCCAGGTCACCCGTTTGCGCAGTGGCTTGGGGCTCAGCCAGCGTACGGCGCAGCGCAGGCAAAGCGCTCTCTCGCGTGTCGTAATGCTGCGCATGCTGGCGCGCGGCTGGCGACACCCCCACCGTGAAATACAGCACGCGGGCGTCGGCCTTGGCGGCAAAGCCCGCAAGTTCGGACGCGGTCATGCGCGCATTGACCCCGCAGGCCCAGGCCCCCACGCGGCTGCAGGCCAGCACCAGCGCCACATGCTCGGGGCAGTTTTCGGCCGCCACCAGCACGCGGTCGCCCAGGCGCACCCCGGATTCACGCAGCTCGGCTTCGAGCGCATCCACCTGCACCGCCAGTTCACCCAAGGTCATCACCCGATCGGGCATGAAAAGAAAGGGGTGCCCGGGTGCCTGCGCAGCGCGCTCGTCAAAGAGGTGGTGAATGCGCGTATGGGTGCGGGTGTGGGGGCGGGGTGAGGTCTGGTGCAAAGACATGTTTTATTCGAACGTCATGCCTTTGGTGACTTCGGCCCACAGCGCGTGTTCTCGGCGCATGCGCTCGGCCATGTCGGCGGGCTTGGCATTCCAAATCACGTAACCCTGGTCCACCCAGCGCTTGTTCAGCTCGGGGTCTTGCAAGGCGCGCGCCGTGGCGGCCGTGATCTTCTGGCTGAGCTCGGCGCTCATGCCCAGCGGGCCATACAGGCCGTACCAACCACCCACGTCGTAATCACGCACGCCCAACTCGCTCATGCTGGGCAGCTGCGGCAGGGCCGGGTTGCGCTCTTTGGAGGTCACGGCCAGGGGGCGCACCTTGCCGCCGTCGATGTGCGACTTGGCACCGCCCACGATGTCAAACATCATCTGGATCTGCCCGCCCATCACGTCGGTCATGGCCGGGGCGTTGCCCTTGTAGGGCACATGCGTCATGGTGATGCCTGCACGCCTTGCAAACAGCTCGCCGCTCAGGTGGTTGGATGCACCCATGCCAGCCGAGCCGTAAGCCAGTTTGCCGGGGTTGGCTTTGCCAAAGGCCACCAACTCGGGCAAGGTTTTGAAGGGCTGGTTCTGGTTGATGACCAGCACGTTGGCATAACTGAGGATGGTGGCCAGCGGGGTCATGTCCTTGAGCGGGTCAAAAGCCATGGCTTTGAGCACATGGGGGCTGATGGTCATGGTGGGGCTGGCGGCATAAAAAATTTCCAGGCTGTTGGGCGCGGACTTGACCACGGTGTTGCCTGCCACCGCACCGCCTGCGCCGGGCCTGTTTTCCACGATCACGGGCTGGCCCAGTTCGCGGCTGAGCACCGGCGCAAACACGCGCGCCGATGAATCCACCGGCCCGCCCGGGGCGTAGCCCACAATGAGCTTGACGGTGTTGTTGCCTGCGGACTGGGCCCAGGCCGTGCCGCCGCCCAGGGTCAGTGCCAGGCCCACAGCGCCGAATGCACCCAAAACACCGCGGCGAGAAGGCAAGGAAAAATGTGAAGGTTTGAGGATCATGATGGTCTCCTGTTATGGGGTGGTGTCAGTTCAAGGTGATCTTGGCGTCGCGGATGATGCGGGCGTAAATATCCGCATCGCTCTTCACGACCTTGGCAAAGCTGTCCGTGGTTTCACCGCCGGGGATCAGGCCCATGGCTTCGATCTTCTCGCGCACATCGGGCAGCTTGAGGATACGCTGTGTCTCGGCCGAGAACTTGTCCACCACCGGCTTGGGCGTGGCCCCTGGCATAAACAGGCCGAACCAGCCCATGGGCTCGTAAGAGTTGAGGCCCTGCTCCTTGAGCGTGGGCACATTGGGCAACCACGACAGGCGCTCGGTGCCGGTCACGCCCAGCAGCTTGAATTTGGGCAGGTGTTGCTTGGATGAACCGGCATCCATAAAGGCCGAGGACAACTGGCCACCGATCATGGCGGTGACCAAGGGCGCTCCGCCCTGGTAGGGCACATGCATCAGGTCCAGACCCGACTGCAGGTTGAGCAAAGCGCCTTGCAGGTGGGCCGAGGTGCCGGGGCCATAAGAGCCGATGCTGTGCTTGCCGGGGTTGGCCTTGACCAGGCTGGTGAACTCGGCCAGGTTGTTGATGGGCAGGGTGGGCGATGCGGCCAACACACTGGGGCTGATGGCCACACGGCTGATCGGCGCAAAATCCTTGATCGGGTCATAGGGCAGCTTCATCAAGGTCATTTGCTGCACCAGCGCCACGATGCCAAACAACACCGTGTGGCCATCGGCCGGGGCTTTGGCCACCTGGTTGTTGCCAATGGTGCCGCCTGCGCCCGGCTTGTTTTCAACCACCACCGTCTGCTGCCAGCTGTCTTGCATTTTTTGCGCCACCATGCGGGCCAACACATCGGTGGCACCGCCTGCGGGGTAGGGCACGATGAACTTGATGGGCTGGCTAGGGTAGGCGGTTTGCGCCAGCGCACTGCCTGCCCCCAACAGGGCCAAACTGCCCACCGTGGCCAGGGCCATGCGGCGTGTGAATGTCTTTGTCATGTCTTGTCTCCTAGGGTTGTGGTCTTGAACGCGTGATCGAATGGCTCAGCCGCGTGCCTCGCGCACCATGTTGCGGCCAATGATGATTTGTTGTATCTGGGTCGTACCCTCATACAGGCGGAACAAACGCACATCGCGGTAAAAGCGCTCGATGCCGTACTCGGCCAAATAACCGGCTCCGCCCAAGATTTGCACCGCCCGGTCGGCCACGCGGCCACACATCTCGGACGCAAACATCTTGCAGCACGAGGCCTCGGTCGACACGCTGCGGCCTTCGTCGCGTTTGCGCGCGGCGTCGATCACCATGCACTCGGCCGCGTACAGCTCGGCCTTGCTGTCGGCCAACATGGCCTGCACCAGCTGAAACTCGGCGATCGGCTGACCGAACTGTTTGCGGTCGATGGCGTAGCGCAAAGCGTCATCGAGGATGCGCTGGGCCACGCCCACGCACACGGCAGCCAAATGGATGCGGCCCTTTTCAAGCACCTTCATCGCGGTCTTGAAGCCTTGGCCCTCTTGGTTGCCAATCAGGTTGGCGGCAGGCACACGCACGTTGTCAAACATCACATCGCAGGTGTGCGCGCCTTTTTGGCCCATCTTCTTGTCGTTTTTGCCCAAGCTGATGCCGGGCGATTGGGCGTCGACGATGAAGGCCGACACCCCGCCCGCACCCTTGTCGGCCGGGTTGGTGCGCGCCATGAGCGTGAAGATTTTGGAATGCGGCGCGTTGGTGATGTAGCGCTTGGTGCCGTTGACGATGTAGTGCTCGCCCTCACTGTCCGTGCCTCGGATGGCCGTGGTGCGCAGCGACGCCGCGTCCGAGCCCGCTTCGGGTTCGGTCAGCGCAAACGAAGACGACAACTCGCCTGTGGCCAGCTTGGGCAGGTAGTAGGCTTTTTGTTCTTCGGTGCCATCCATCAAGATGCCTTGTGAGCCAATGCCCACCGTGGTGCCGATCACCGAGCGGAAAGCGGGCGAGGTCTTGCACAGCTCAAACAACAGGCGCGACTCTTCCTCCATGGTCAGCTCCAGGCCGCCATAAGACTCGGGGATGGTCAAACCAAACAGGCCCATCGCGCGCATTTCTTGCACGATGGCTTCGGGGATCTCGTCGGTTTCGGCCACTTCGTTTTCGGCGGGCACCAGGCGCTCGCGCACAAAACGGCGCACGGAATCGAGCAGGGCTTCAAAGGTTTCGGGGTCTCGGATCATGGTGAATGCGGGGAGTTTTTACAAAGTTTCAAAAGTGCCGAGGATGGCCGTGGACTGGCTCGACAGCGTGCCGCCGTTGCCATGGGCCAGCGCGGTCTGCACGCCTTGCACTTGGCGCTCGCCGCCTTCGCCGCGCAACTGGCGCACGGCTTCGATCACGGTGAAGATGCCGTACATGCCCGGGTGCGTGCACGACAGGCCGCCGCCATTGGTGTTGACCGGCAGGTGGCCACCGGGCGCGATGCCGCCGCCTTCCACAAAGGCACCGGCTTCGCCTTTTTTGCAAAAGCCCAGGTCTTCAAGGAAAAGCAAGGTGTTGATGGTGAACGCGTCGTACAGCTCCACCACGCCCATGTCGGCAGGCGTGAGGCCCGCCATGGCAAAGGCTTCGCGGCCAGACTGGCTGGCGGCAGTCACGGTCAGGTCGTGCATGGCCGAAATCTGGCGGTTCCAATTGGCGGTGGCGTTGCCCAGCACGTAGACCGGCTTTTTGGGCAGGTCACGCGCACTGTCGGCGCGCACCAGCACAAAGGCACCACCGCCGTCGGTGACCAAACAGCAGTCGCGCACGGACAAGGGGTCAGACACCATGCGGGCCTTGAGCACATCGTCGATCGACAGCGGATCGCGCATGAAGGCTTCGGGGTTGCGCTGCGCCCAGGCGCGGGCGGCCACGGCCACTTCGGCCAGCTGGCGGCGGGTGGTGCCGTACTGGTGCATGTGCCGACGCGTGGCCAGCGCGTAGGCGCTGAGCGGCTGCATGGGGGCGTAGGGGGTTTCGTAAGGCTGCGGGTCCATCACGCGGCGCGCCTGCGCGATCTCGGCGCGGCCAAAGGTGGAGGTGCGCTGCGTGCTGCCGTAGCAGACCAGCACCGCGTTGCACTGGCCCGACTGCAAAGCCATCATGGCGGGCAAAATGTGCGCCACAAAGCTGGAGCCGCCGAGCATGGTGCCGTTGATGTAACGGGGGTTGATACCCAAATACTCGGTCACGGGCATGGGCCACATGGTGGAGAGCACACTGGCGGTGCACAGGCCGTCGATGTCGCTCATCTTCAGGCCAGCATCGGCCACGGCTGCGCGCGCAGCGCGGGCCAGCACTTCCATCTCGGTAAAACCCGTGGCTTCGCCACAACCAAAGGTGGCCACGCCCGCAATGGCGGCGCTGCCGCGCAAGGCTTTCAGGCCCGTGGACGAATGCACCGCTGCCGATGCGGCGGGGCCTCGGGGCACGGGCTTGGCCACTGTTGCCGCTGTGCTGACCGCGTCAAACACCACCATGCCTTGGCCCTTGTCGACCACCACACGGGCCTGCACACGCTGACCCACCTGCACGGCGTCGACAGGGTCCATGTCCACGCGGCTCATCAGGCGCACGCCTTCGTCCAGGTCGATCAGGCAAACGTTGTAGTCGCCACCCGCGTCGGGCTTGCGGCGCACGGTGGTCACGGAATACACCGTGCCCAAGCCCGTGGGGGCCACCAGCGCGAGGTCGTCGCTGCCGCAATGCGGGCAGACCTCACGCGGGAAGTAAATGTGTTGGTTACAGCCCTTGCAATGCTGGACCATGAAGCGGCCTTCATCGAGGGCGGCTTGGTGCTGCGCGAGCACCCCTTTTGCGTTGTCGCTCATCGTATTTTCCTCAGATCGGGTCCCAGCTGAACACATCGCCCGAACGCTCCAAGTCAAAGAAGCTCGACTTGAGCGCGGGCATGGCTTGGTCCAGGACCGACTGCGGCGTCCAGCCTTCGCTGCGATGCACCGAGCGGATCGGGCGCGGCTGGCTCATCAAAAAGATTTCGTTGTTGCGCACGGCAAAGACCTGGCCGTTCACATGGGCCGAGGCGTCGCTGGCCAAGGCCACGGCCATGGGCGCTATCTTGGCGGGCGTCATCTGCTTGATGCGCTCCACGCGGGCCTGCTCTTCGGGCGTCTCGGTCGGGATCGAGCCGATCATGCGGCTCCAGGCAAAAGGCGAGATGCAGTTGGAACGCACATTGAACTTTTGCATGTCGAGCGCGATCGACTTGGACAGCGCGGTCACACCCAGCTTGGCCGCCGAGTAGTTGGCCTGACCAAAATTGCCCACCAGCCCCGAGGTGGACGTCATGTGGATGTAGTTGCCGCTTTCTTGTTCCTTGAAGTGCGGGGCGGCTGCGCGGCTGACGTAAAACGCGCCGTACAAGTGCACCTTGAGCACCGCATCCCACTCGTCCATGCTCATTTTGTGGAAGAAGCGGTCGCGCAAAATGCCGGCGTTGTTGACCACCACGTCGATGCGGCCAAAGCTGTCGATGGCCGTTTGGATGATGCGGGCAGCGCTTGCGGCGTCAGACACGCTGTCGGTGTTGGCAGCAGCCTGACCGCCCATGGCTTGGATTTCGTCCACGACTTTTTGCGCGGGGCCTGCGTCCTGGCCTTCGCCCGACACCGAAGCGCCGATGTCGTTGACCACCACCTTGGCGCCCTCACGCGCCATGGCCAGCGCGATGTCGCGTCCAATGCCGCCGCCTGCGCCTGTGACCACGACGACTTTGTCTTCAACCAATCGGGCTTTGCTCATTTTTTCTCCTTCAGGTCGTGGGGCGAACGTCTGGCGGGCCAGCGTCACCCCACTGGGGGTTGATGTATCTTGCGGCGTTCAGTGATTCTGAACAATCTTCGAATGCTGAACCGGGTCTTTCGGATTGCCTAACTCAGGGATTGCCCTTGGTTTGGGATGCTTCATCTGCAGGTGCCCCGCACTCGGGATGATGCAGCTTGTTGTGGGCACCCCGCCTTCGGGGCGATGGTGGCGGTCTGCAGGCGCTGCATCGCGGCGGGGGCGCCGCTCCCATAGAGCGACATGCCCAAATCGGAAGACCGGACTTGGGAGACAACGCTCTTTGTAGGAGCCCCGCCCTCGGGGCGATGGTGGTGGGCTGCAGGCGCTGCATCGCGGCGGGGGCGCCACTCCCACAAAACGCCGTGCCCAATTCGGAATACATGACTTGGGAGACAACGCTCTTTGTAGGAGCCCCGCCCCCGGGGCGATGGTGGTGGTCTGCGGGCACTGCATCGCGGCGGGGGCGCCGCTCCCACAAAAAACCCCTCACAGAACACAGCTCCCACACCAGAACACCTCAGTCTTTGTGGGCTGGCCAAGCAAACAAGAGCGGCTGCTTGTTCAGAAACCGCCCTACGGCATCGCGGTGATAGGCGGTGCCTGCGGCCAAAGCTTGCGCCTGTGCCTCGGCCGTCAGCATGTCTTGCAGCCCGCCGCCCAAAGCGCTGCCCAAACTGCGCTTGATGAGCGACACCGCTGTGGGCGACGCGCCCACAAAGCTGCGCGCCATGGCCTGTGCGCGGGCCAGCAATTGCTCAGGTTCATGCAATTCCATCACGATGCCCAGTCGCAAGGCCTCTTGTGCGCTGATGTCACGGGCCGAGAGCATGATTTCCTTGGCGCGCTGCACGCCCACCACACGCGGCAAGGTGTAGAGCGCACCCACATCAGGCACCAGCCCAACCTTGAGGAAGGACATGTTGAACCAGGCACGCGGCGTGGCCAGCACGAAGTCGGCCGACAGCGCCAGGCTGAAGCCCGCCCCGGCGGCTGCGCCATCGACGGCGGCAATGACTGGACGGTCAAGAGTCAGCAATATTTGTAACCACTCGTGCAGCGTCTGCATGCGGCTGAGCCAAGCACCGTTTTCATGCTGGACCGTCGCCATGTTTTTCAAATCACCACCCGCGCAAAAGTGACCTCCAGCCCCAGTCAGCACCACGGCGCGGATGTCTTTGTTTTGCTGAATGTGGCGCAGCGCCAGCACCAAACCTTCACGCATTGCAGATTCAAGCGCATTGCGCTTGGTCGGGCTGTTGAAGGTCAGGGTGGCGACTTGGTCAAGCACCTCGAATTGGAGTGCTGTCGATTGAAGGGTGTTGTCGGTCATGTCAAGGCTCCTGAGTAATCCCGGCCACCGGCCAGGGAACTGCCACCGTCCACCGCCAGGATGGCACCGGTGACAAATGCGGCGTGCTGTGACGCCAAAAACAGCGCCATGTCGGCGATCTCTTCCACCCGGCCCATGCGCTGCAAGGGCACGGACTGCGTCATGCGTTGCAGCGCTTCGGGCGTGGGTGCCAAACGGCGAATGCCTTCGGTGTCACCGATCGGGCCGGGCACGATGGAATTGACGCGCACGCCTTCGGGCCCCCACTCCATGGCCAGCACGCGGGTGAGCATGTCCACGCCCGCCTTGGCCGCGCACACATGGGCTTGCAGCTTGGTGGGGTTGAAGGCCTGCGGTGCCGAGATGTTGATGACGCAAGCACCCGGGCGGCGCAGGTGTTCGTAGCCTGCACGCAGCACATGGAAAGTGCCATTCAGGTCAATGTCCACCACCGTCTTGAAGCCATTGGCCGACATGCCCAAAGCGGGTGCCAAAAAGTTGCCTGCCGCACCAGAAATCAACACATCAAACGGGCCGATGGCGTCACGCGCCTGCTGCAGCACGGCGGCAATGCCAGGGGCGTCGCGCACATCGGCGCTGTAACCTTCAATCTGCGTGCCGTGTTGGCGCAACTGCTCGACGGCTTGGGCCACGCGCTCGGCGTTGCGGCTGGCAATCGCCACCTTGGCCCCGGCCTGCGCAAACGCGGTGGCGATGCCCAGATTGATGCCGCTGCTGCCACCGGCCACAAACACCGACTGGCCTTTGAAACTCAAGGGGATGCGCATGGGGTCTCCTGTTGGTCAAAGTTGATGAGGTTGGTTGTGGGAGCGGCGCCCCCGCCGCGATGGGGCCTGCGCAGACCACCCCTCATCGCCCCGGGGGCGGGGCTCCTACATGAACGGTGGGTCATGTGATCTCCTGCGATGGAGGTGCAGCAAGGCGGTCGCGTTCTTGCTCTTGCAACTGTCGCCAGAGGATCTTGCCGGTGCCCGACTTGGGCAGGGTGTCCACAAAACGCACGATGCGTGGGGTTTTGTAGGCGGCCATGTGCTCGCGGCTCCAGTCGATGAGGTCTTGCTCGGTGACTTGGCCTTTGAAGGCAGGCTTGAGCACCAAGAGGGCCATCACGTTTTCGCCGCGCTTGTTGTCGGGCACGGCGATCACGCAGGCCTCGTGCACCGCCGGGTGTTCGTACAAGGTGTTTTCCACCTCGGCGGGCCAGACCTTGAAGCCCGAGACGTTGACCATGCGCTTGAGGCGGTCGCGCATGAAAAAGTAGCCCTCTT
Source organism: Comamonadaceae bacterium (assembly GCA_027486555.1). Taxonomy (GTDB): domain Bacteria; phylum Pseudomonadota; class Gammaproteobacteria; order Burkholderiales; family Burkholderiaceae_C; genus Limnohabitans_A. Next base: position 44,176 of record JAIXOX010000128.1, on the reverse strand, counting down.
CATCGACACTGGCCAAGTCGCCTGTGCGGAAAAACATTTGGCCGTCCAGCTCAAAAAAGGAGGACTGGTTGGCCTGCTCGTTTTGCCAATAGCCGCGCATGAGTTGCGCGCCACGCGTGACCAGTTCACCCACCTCGCCCACGGGCAACTCGCGCAGAGTTTCCGGGTCCACGATGCGGGCGTCCACGCCAGGGGTGATGACGCCCAGGCACTGACGCTTGCCGCGTGCTGGGGGATTGCACATCAAAAATGAGGCGGTCTCGGTCATGCCGTAGGCCTCGTTGTAGGTGATGCCAAAACGCGTTTGCAGCAAGTTCGCCACCGTCTCCGGCATGGCCGCGCCACCACCCGCCAAGGTCGACAAGCTGCTCAGGTCTCGTTGCGCAGCGGCCGGGCTGGCAAAGAAATCGATCAGCATGGCGGGGGGTGCCGACCAGGTCGTGACGCGGTGTTGCTCGATCAGCCGCGCCGCTGATGCCGCGTGCCAGCGTGGCAACATGACCACGGTGGCACCCAGCGTGATCGGCACGTTGAGGCCGCCCTGCATGCCCAGCATGTGGAACAAAGGCGCAACAGCCAAAAACACCGAGTCCATGTGCATGCTGCGCCAGACCTGCGCAGCCATGTTGGACGCCAGCACCGTGGCGTGGGTGTGCATGCAGCCCTTGGGGTGGCCGGTGGTGCCCGAGGTGTAGGGCAGCACACACAGGTCGTCGCTGTGGGGGTGCTCTGCGGGCGCGGGCAAGGCCTGTGCGATGGCGTCTTCGAGCCCGTGCAGGCCCGGGGCATCGGGCCACTGGCGCGGGGCCAACACCACATCAGGCACCTCATCCGGCACTTCGTCACTGACGGGCTGCGCGGGCAGGCCTTCTGAATACGCATGCACAAGTACAGCTTGCAATGCATCCGGGTAGCCCGCTTGCAACAGCGGCATGACTTGGGGCAGCAACTCTTGCGCCACCATGGCCACGCGAGCACCGCTGTCTTGCAGGTAGTAGCGGATTTCGCTTGGCGTGCACATGGCGTTGACCGGCACCACCACGGCCCCGGCGCGCATGATGCCGTAATAGGCCGCCACGTATTGTGGGCAGTTTTGGCTCATCAACAAGACCCGGTCGCCGCGCTGCACACCCAGGCGCTGCACAAGGTAACCGGCCAGCGCCTCCACGCGTGCGAGCAGCGCCGCGTAAGTCAGCGTGCTGCCACAAAAGATCACGGCCGGCTTGTTCGGAAAGCGCTCGGCCGCGACCTGCACGTAATGCGTGAGCGGCACCTGTGGCAGGCTCAGCGTGCGCGGAACCCCTTTGGGCCAGAAGGGCAGGGACGATGGGGTCATCACAGGCTTCTGGAGATCAACTCTTTCATGACCTCGCTGGTGCCGCCGTAAATGCGGGTCACACGCGAGTCGACAAAGGCGCGGGTGATCGGGTATTCCATCATGTAGCCATAGCCGCCATAGAGCTGCAGCAACTCGTCCAGTGCTTTGCCCAGCTCTTCGGTGGCAAAGAGTTTGGCCATGGCGCCTTCTTGCACGGTGAGTTTGCGGCGCAGGTGTTCGCCCAGATACTGGTCGACCATCATGCGCACGGCGGTGGTGCGCACTTTGATTTCGGCCAACTTGAAGCGGGTGTTCTGAAAATCAAACAGCGGCTTGCCAAACACCACGCGCTCCTTGGTGTAGCGCACGGTTTCGTCGAACATGGCTTCCATCTTGGCGGCCGCGCCCAACGCGATCACAAAGCGCTCTTGTGCCAACTCTTGCATCAGGTAGGCAAAGCCCTTGTTCTCTTCGCCCAGAATGTTGGTCACAGGCACGCGCACGTCTTCAAAAAACAGCTCGGCGGTGTCGGCCGCTTCTTGGCCCATTTTGTCGAGCTTGCGGCCTTTGCGAAAACCGGCGCGGTCGGCCTCGACCAAGATCAGCGACACGCCCTTGGCACCCAGCTCGGGCTCGGTCTTGGCCACCACCACGACCAGGTCGCAGTTCAGGCCATTCGAGATGAAAGTTTTGGCGCCGTTGATGACGTACTCGTCACCCTCACGGCGGGCCGTGGTGCGGATGGCTTTGAGGTCACTGCCAGCGCCAGGCTCGCTCATGGCAATCGCCAGGATCACCTCACCCGTGGCGCATTGGGGGAGCCATTTGGCCTTTTGTTCTGGCGTGCCCAGGCGCTCGATGTAGGGTGCCACCACATCCGAGTGCAGGCCAAAGCCCAAGCCGCTCACACCGGAGCGGCCGATCTCTTCGACGATCACGGCCGCATGGCCGAAGTCACCGCCACCGCCGCCCCACTCGGGGTCCATGGTGGCGCAGAGCAGGCCTTCGCGCCCGGCCTTGAGCCAGGTCTCGCGGTCGACCTTGCCGTCTTTGTCCCACTGGGCCTGACGGGGTTTGCATTCGCGCTCCAAAAAGCGGCGCACGGTGGTGCGCAGCATTTCGTGGTCTTCACGGAACACGCTGCGGGGGAAGGTGAGGATGCTGTCCATACGCGCCTCAAGGACGGCCACCGCCGCAGACCAACACTTGGCCGCTGACGTAGTTGGACTCGGGGATACAGAACATGTAGACCGCACCTGCGGCTTCTTCGGGTGTGCCGCCCCGGCCCAGCGGAATGGTGGCTTCGGCGGCCTTCAGGCGGTCAGGCTGCACGCCCACTGCGATGGTGCGGCCCGCGATGTCCACACTCGCATCGCCCGAGGTCAAGGGTTGTGTCAGGCGCGTCATGATCAGGCCAAAGGCCACGCTGTTGACGTTGACCTTGTAGCGGCCCCACTCTTTGGCCATGGCTTTGGTCAGGCCGTTGATACCGGCCTTGGCCGCCGCGTAATTGGCTTGGCCTGCGTTGCCGTACACGCCCGAAGTGGACGAGATGTTGACCACCTTGCGGTGTTTGGGTGTGCCCGCTTCGGCTTCGCGTTTGGCAGCCTCGCGGATGAAGCCTGAGGCGGCGCGCAAGATGCGAAACGGTGCCGTCAAGTGCACGGCCAGCATGGCTTCCCACTGCTCGTCGCTCATCTTTTGCAACACGTTGTCCCAGGTGTAACCGGCGTTGTTGACGATGATGTCGATGCCGCCAAAAGCGTCGAGCGCCGTCTTGACGAAACGCTCGCCAAAGTCGGTGTCGGTCACGCTGCCAATGCAGGCCACGGCCTGGCCACCGCTGGCGACGATGTCGGCCACGGTCTGCTCGGCCGGGGCTTGGTCGAGGTCGTTGATGACGAGGCGTGCGCCTTCGCTGGCGAGCTTGAGCGCGATTTCGCGGCCAATGCCGCGACCGGAGCCTGAGACCAAGGCCACTTGGCCTTCGAGTTTGCGGGTCATGGGAAGTCCTTTTCTATGGCATGTTGAAGTTCGAAATGTGTGCGCAAGTCATCTCGCAGGTCGGTGGCTTTAGCCCCGACATTGCTGACGTTGGCAGAGGCTGCATGTCGAGGCTGAAGCCGCCGACCTACAACTTCGATGTTTGCGGGTCATAGAGAGTCCTTTTCTACGTCATGCTGAAGTTCGAAATATGTGCCCAAGTCATCTCGCAGGTCGGTGGCTTTAGCCCCGACATTGCTGACTTTGGCAGAGGCTACATGTCGGGGCTGAAGCCGCCGACCTACAACTTCGATGTTTGCGGGTCATGGAGAGTCCTTTTCTACGACATGCTGAAGTTTGAAATGTGTGCGCAAGTCATCTCGTAGGTCGGTGGCTTTAGCCCCGACATTGCTGACGTTGGCAGAGGCTGCATGTCGAGGCTGAAGCCGCCGACCTACAACATCTTTGGGCATTGAAAACTTCACAGGGCCAAATCAATCATGCTGTTTCAGGCCAGCGCCACCACGGCGTCGCCCGCCAGCTTGACCTGGCCTTCGGCGTTGACCGTGGTCAACGACAGGCGCACACGGCGCTCGCCATCAACCTCGAATTTCTCGGTCACTTGGCCGGTGCAAGTGATCTTTTCGTGCACCTGGGTCATGGCGGCAAAGCCCACGCTGTAGTCGCGGATCGCGGTTTGTGGCACCCAGTTGGTGAGCAAGCGCGCCAGCCAGCCCATGGACAACATGCCGTGCGCGATCACGTCGGGCAGGCCGGCGAGGGCGGCAAAGTCGGTGTCGACGTGGATCGGGTTGTGGTCGCCCGACGCGCCGCAGTACAGCGCCAGCGTCAGGCGCGAGACGGGTGGCAACTCCAGCGGGCAAATAGCGTCGCCTACTTGCAGGGCGTCAAAGGATGGGAGGGTCATGGAAGTTTCCTTATCCGTGGCGCAACACGGTCACGGCACGCAGATCGGCCACATGCTCGCCACGCTGGTTGCTGACGCGGGTTTTGCGGACAACGAATTCGAGTGCGCCACCCTTTTTGTCGTAGATGTCTTCGATGCGCTGCTCAAAGCGCAGCACATCGCCCGCATAGGCCATGCGGTGGAAGGTGAAGCCCTGCTCGCCGTGCAACAGCTTGCGGTAGTCCATGCCCAGCAGGTTGCGGATCGCGGCCGGGTCGGGCGACTCCATCTCCAGACAAAACAAAAACGTGGGCGGCACGGGCAAGCCTGGGTGGCCTGCGGCGAGGGCGGCGGATTCGTCGGTGTAGACAGGGTCGGTCTGGCCCGTGGCCTTGGCGAAAAAGCGCAGGCGGCCTTTTTCGACCAACACCTCAAAGGGCGGCATGGTGTGGCCGATGTATTGGCGGTCGATCATTTTTGACCCCCTCGGGGGACAGCGACTACACGAAGTGAGGAGCGTGGTGGCTTCATGTTTAGACTTTCTGATACAGCGTCACCACGCAAGCACCGCCCAAGCCCAGGTTGTGCTGCAAGGCCAAGCGTGCGCCTTCGACCTGGCGCTGATCGGCTGTGCCGCGCAGCTGCGACACCAGCTCGTAACACTGCGCCAGCCCGGTGGCGCCCAGCGGGTGGCCCTTGGACAGCAAGCCGCCCGAGGGGTTGGTGACGATGCGCCCGCCATAGGTGTTGTCGCCGTCCACGATGAACTTTTCGGCGGTGCCTTCGGGCGTGAGGCCCAGGCCTTCGTAAGTCAGAAGCTCGTTGGCCGTGAAGCAGTCGTGCAGCTCGACCACATCGAGGTCTTCGGGGCCAATGCCTGCGGCTTCGTACACCTGTTTGGCGGCGTTGGCCGTCATGTCGTAGCCCACCACGCGACGCATGTCATCGCTCTCGAAGGTGCTGGGCGTGTCGGTGGTCATGGCCTGCGCGGCGATCACCACGCGCATGTCGAGCTTGTGCTTTTTGGCAAAGTCGGCCGAGCAAACAATGGCCGCCGCCGCGCCGCAGGTGGGCGGGCAGCACTGGTAGCGCGTCAGCGGGCCAAACACGGTGGGCGAGGCCATCACCTCTTCTAGCGTGAGTGTCTGGCGGAACACGGCCAGCGGGTTGCGGGCCGCGTGCTGGCGCGCCTTGACCGAGATGCGACCAAAGGTGTCGGGGCGGATGCCGTACTGCTTCATGTAGTCCATGCCCGCGCCGCCAAAGAATTGGGCGGCACGCGGCGCGGCCTCATCAAAACCCTGGTGCGCGGTCATGGTCTCGACAAAGCGGACCATGGGCGCGGGGCGGTCTTGGTACGCCCCTTTCAGCGGGCCGGGCACCATTTGCTCAAAACCCAACGCAATGGCGCATTCGACCATGCCACTCTCGACTGCCTGGCGCGCCAGGTACAGCGCACTGGAGCCGGTGGAGCAGTTGTTGTTGATGTTGAAGACCGGAATGCCGGTCAGGCCCACGCCGTAAATGGCGGCCTGCCCAGCAGTGGAATCGCCATAAACGTAACCCACATAGGCCTGCTGCACCGCGTCGTAGGGCACGCCCGCGTCATCCAGCGCCAGCTGGGCCGCACGGGCCCCCATGACGTTGTAGGACTCGCTGGCCCCGGGTTTGGTGAAAGGGATCATGCCCACGCCAACGACGTGAACTGCGCGCTTGCATACGGCCATGCCTGCTCCTTGTAAAGGGTCGATATGGACAAAGTATCGAGCGGCAGCAGGGCTTTACCAATCGCCAATCAGGTCAAGATGATTGGCAGGAAATGACATTTTTGTGATGAGAAAGACCCCTTGTGTGGAAGCCCCGTCCTCAGGGCGAATGTCTGCAGGCGGCGGATGCTCTTTCGCGGCGAGGGCGCCGCTCCTACAAAGAAAAGTGCTCTGCGCAGATCCGCGCTTCGGCCTCAGCCGGTTCGTTGTTTCCGGGTTTAAATGATGCGGACGATCAAGCAGCGAGCAAGCGATCCATCAAATGCCGCCTGAAATCGCGCATGCTCGGTATGAACATGTAAACGGTCAAAAGTGCATCAGAGGTCTGGTAAACCACATAGGCATTTTTGTACTGATATCTTTTAAATCCAGTCAAGCCCGTGCCGTCCAGTTCAGAGATGTTGCTGCCCAGTTCCGGATTCACTGCCAATTTATTGAGTTTGACTTTCCATTCGTGATTGATTTCAAGCCAAGTTTCAGCACCAAATTTCTGCGTCACGTCGTTTTTGATTCTTCGGTAGTCTGATTTTGCCGAATGAAGAATCACAACTTTTCTGGGGCCTGTCATTCTTCACGCGCCATTTCGCTGAAAAAATCATCAGCCTCTTGAAACTGGCCTTGAGCCAACTCTTTGTTACCCATGGCAATCAGCTTTAAGAGTGCCATGGTTTCTTGTTGTTGCTCGTAGGCTTGGATATCCAGCACCACCATCTTGGCTTCACCGTTTTGCGTGATGATCAGCGGATCAGGGTTGGTGGCGAAGTTTTTGATGATGTCGGCAGCGTGTGACTTGAGATATGAAATAGGCTTGATTTGTTGAGCAAGTGACATGGCAGCCTCAGAAGTAAATTGAGACTAAATATAGACCAAATTTGGTTCGCGTCAAGTCCACACCCAGCCTGCAACATCGTCAACAACTCAGTTTCATTCTCTGTCTGCGCTTTGTTCTGCTGTCAGCGAGAGGAGGTGTGTGTGCCATGCCATGTCAGCTGGTTCCTTGTGCGCTTGACGGCAGGCATCGGGTGAAATCCTTTTTTTAGTTTCACAATGCGCCAACTCTTACTTGTCGGCACGTCGATCAATATTCAACATTGTTGCAACTGGGGAGCTTCATGGAAATTGCCATCAAAACGATCGGGAACAGCAAGGGCGTGGTGCTGCCCAAAGCGCTGCTGGCACAAGCCGGACTGGAAGATCAAACCACTGCCAACATCGTGGTGGAAAACGGGCAGATCATCTTGAGCAAACCCGCCATGGCGGTGCGCGCTGCTTGGTCAGTGGCCGCAGCTGCCGTGGCGGCCCAGGGCAACGATGCCCTGCTGATATTTGCTGAATAAGGGACACGCGTCGGTTACCGGCAATCAAGCCATCGCATCGCCCTCAGCCGGTTCGAGCTGTGTAAAATTGACCCAAGTAGTCACTTCTGACTACCCATGAATGGAGCTTGTCATGCCCGCTGTTCCTGCCAACATCCCCACCAGTCTGAAACTGCCCGGCGCACTCAAGCTGCAGCTTGAAGAAGATGCCAAGCAAATGGGCATGAGCCTGCACGCTTTCATGGTGAGCACGCTGGCCGATGCGGCGCAGCGCAAGCGCTTGCGGCAAACATTTGCACAAGATTCGGCCGATGCGCTGGCCGTCATGAAGTCCACCGGCACAGGTCATGCGCTGGACGATGTTCGTCTCTATTTTTCTCAACTGAAAGAACATCGTCAGGGAAAAAGCGCGCCGCCTGCACCTTTGCAAGCGAAAAAAATGGGCTGAGGTGTGAGCACCGTATTTCTGAGTCACGCAGCATTCCAGGATTTGGTCCGGCTGGAAACGTTTTTGCACGAATCCGAAGACCCATTGGCTGGGGAACTGCTCGATTTCATCCTGGATGCCTTGCAAGTGCTGACGCACCAACCCGGCATAGGTCGCCCGGTGGAAGGTGGTTTGCGTGAACTGATCATCTCCCGCAGGCGCAGCGGCTATCTGGCGCGCTACGCATGGGACGATGTGTTGGACCGGGTCATGGTGGCCCGGGTTCGGCACCAGCGCGAAGCGGGTTATCAAGATGATGAAGTTTGAGCGGTAAGACCTCCATCCCCACTCAACACCCGTCAGGGTAACGCTGCGCGTGTACCCTGGCGATCATTTGCCAAGGTGGCATTCCAAAGTCGTTTTCATCGGCCAATCTGACATCGTGCAGGCTGTAATTTTGCCCAGCCATTGCGATGGCATGGCGTGTGTCCGCGCCATGTGCCAAAAGAAGCGCGGTGATTTCGATGAATGCCAAGAAGTCAGGCGCTTCCAGCCTGCTGTCGGACCATCGGAACAACACCATGCTCAGCACCGTGATGGGCTGAACCGCACCATAGTCTTCATCCAGGGTGCGGACATAAAGAATGTCGGCACCGTCTTTCAGGCATTGTTCAACGGCGGCAAGGTCATGGTCGGCCACCGCATCCAGCAAGGCTTCGTTGAGTTCGAGATTTGTCATGGTTGGCAATGCTATCCGCGCTGACCCACACCGGTTCCACTTCTGTCGTATCCGTTTGTAAATTGAATCAATGCACCGGGTTACCGACGGCCAGGCTATCGCTCGTGGTTCTTTCGATTCAGGGCTTGCTGACTTTGGCTCTTACCCAGCGTTTGTGCATTAAGAATTGACTTTGCTGGCTCCTTCCATACAATAATATTGATATCAATATCTAATATCCACCATCATGACCACTCAAGTCCTTATCCGCCTCCCCACAGAGGTTGCACGGCGTTTTCGTGATGCCGTGCCTGCTCGTCAACGGAGCAGTTTTATTTGCAAGCTTCTTGAGCAAAACCTTCCCAATCTGGATGAACACATGTACGAACTGGCCCTCAAGGCAGAGGCGTTTGACCGTGCCAACCCCGAGGAATCGAGCGAACTCGAATCAACCCTCATGGACGGACTTGATCCCAACGAAACCTTTGATACGGACAAACTGTTCGCTCTATGTCAAAAATGAACATAGAGCTTGCACGGGGTGATGTTTTTTGGGCACGACTTGATCCGACCATTGGCTCGGAACTTCAAAAAACCCGCCCTTTTGTTGTTCTCTCCATCAATCCAATCAACAAGGCACGAAAAACGGTGGTTGTCGTTCCACTCTCGACCTCAGCACCCGCCATCGAGTTTTTGAATGTTGCTTTGAAAGGTGGTTCAGTAGCGCGGTGTGAATATATCCGCTCCATCGATAAAGCCCGACTTGCCGACAAGATCGGCTCTATTTCAAATACAGACATGGCGAAGATCGAAGAAGGCATAGCGCGGATTCTTGGAATGAATCACTGATTAGCGGCCTCTGCACGGACAAACGCTCAGGCCTGCACTGCGCCTTCAGCCGGTTCGTTATGCGCCTGCCGGTACGCCCCCGGTGTCAGGCCCGTCCAGCCTTTGAAGGCTCGGTGGAAGGTGCTGGCTTCTGAAAAGCCCACGCGGGCCGCCACTTCGAGCAGGGGCAAATCAGACTGGGTGAGGAACTCGACGGCCACGTCGCGGCGCAGAGCGTCTTTGATCATTTGGTAGCCCTGGCCTTCGCGCTGCAGGTGACGGCGCAGAGTTTGAGGTGTGGTGGCGAGCATGTCGCTGACGGTTTCGAGCGAGGGCATTTCTTCGGCCAGGTAGCGGCGCAGCAGGCGGCGGATGCGCTCGGTCAGGCTGGTCTGGTCGCGGTACTTGACCAAGAGGCAGGCCGGGGCTTCGTGCAAAAAGGTCTCGACGCTTTCGTGGCTTTGCACCACGGGCAGGTCGAGCCACTTGGCGTCAAAGCGGTAACCCCATTCACCGTCGACCAAGTGGATGGGCGCTTGGAACAGGCGCGAGGCGTCGCTGCGGCGGGCCACGTCGCTGTCTTGGTAGACCACGTCATCCACCGGGATGCGCCGCGCCGCCAGCCAGCACATGACGCCGTAGCTGAAGAACATGAAAACGCGCACGGCATAGACCTGCCGGGCGGTAAGTTGGTGGCGCGAGCCCATGCGCAGGTAGGCCACGCCGCCGCTGACCTGCAGGCGGGGCACAAAATCGACCAGCAGTGCGTGGTAGAAACGCAGCCCGGCGCGCAAGGCGTCGCCCAGCTTGCGGTGGCCCACCAGCATGCGGCAGCACACGGCAAACGAGCCCAGCGGCAAGGGCGCAGAACCCAGGCCCCAGAACTCGTCGCGGTGGTGGCGCACCAGCGCGGTCATGAGGCGGGCAAATTGGGTTTGGGTGACCCGCGCCAGGGGTGATTCCAACAGCGCGGGCGAGATGCCCGCACGGCGCAGCACCGCTGCACGGGCGTCTTCGCCCTCGATGGCCATGAGCATCTGCACCACTTGGTAGACGGCGATGGTGTGCTGAATGGGCTTAGCGATGGGGGGGCGGCTCATGGTGCTGTTGTCAGAGGTTCAGTTTTTGAGAAATAAGGTTAAAGCTGTTGGAGGGTTTGCCTTCAATTTCAACATGGGTGGCTTCGGTGCAGGCCTCATGTCGGGGCTGAAGCCGCCGACCTACGAATACCGCCTCCGTAGGTCGGTAGCTTTAGCTCCTACATGGTTGGCTTCGGCTCAGGCTGCTTGTCGGGGCAGAAGCCGCTGACCTACAAATACTGCCTTCGTAGGTCGGTAGCTTTAGCTCCGGCATGGTTTGCTTCGGCCCAGGCTGCGTGTCGGGGCAGAAGCCGCTGACCTACAAATACTGCCTTCGTAGGTCGGTAGCTTTAGCTCCGACATGGTTCGCTTCGGCGCAGGTCTCATGTCGGGGCTGAAGCCGCCGACCTACGGGATGTGATGATTTCGGGGGCAATTTTGACTTCAGGGCCTCGAATACAAGGCCTCTATCCTACGACTTTGCGTTGGCATAAAACATCAATCTCGGCGTCATCGAGTCCCGCAGCGGTCAGCACCTCGCGGGTGTGCTGGCCCTGCAGGGGCGCGGGGCTGTGCACCGCGAAGGTGTAGCCGCTCATCTGCACCGGCATGGCCAGTTGTGTCATGGACTCGCCCTGCGCGGTTTGCACCTGCACCCACATTCCGCGATCCTGGAAGTGCGGCAGCTGTTGCGCCTCGTCGAGCTTGAGCACGGGGGTCACGCAGCAGTCGGCACCATCGAGCAGCTGCGCCCAGTGGGCCAGGGGGTGGGCTTGCACCGCTTGTGACACTTCGCGGCGCACCCAGTCGTTCAAGGCCTGGGTTTTGGGGATGTGGTGCTCGGCCAGGTCGGGGCGGCCCAGCAAGGTGCAAAAGCTGGCCCAGAACTTGTGTTCGAACGCGCCCACGGCCAGGTAGCGGCCGTCTTGTGTGGGGTACAGGCCGTAGCAGGGCAGCGCCCCGGTCAGCTTGTCGCCCCCGGGCGAAGGGGTGCGGCCCCGGCTGTGCAGGCCTGCGAGCGGGATCACCGCGTGGGCCAGCACGCCGTCGGCGATGGCCACGTCCACATGGCGGCCCTGAGCCGTGCGCTGCGCGTCGAACAGCGCCGCCAGGATGCCCATGACGGCGGGCATGGTGCCACCCAGCAAGTCGCCCATGGGCAGGTTGGACAGCGCCAGCTCGCCAGACGGCGTGCCCACCTGGTCGGCCACCCCGGCATAGCCGCAGTAGTTCAGGTCGTGCCCGGCCTTTTGACTGAGCGGCCCGGTCTGGCCGTAGCCGCTGATGCTGCAGTACACCAGGCGCGGGTTGCGAGCCCTGACCACGTCGTAGCCCAAGCCCAGCCGGGCCATCACGCCGGGGCGAAAGCCTTCGACCAGCACGTCGGCGGTCTCGCACAGCTTGAGCAAAAGCTGCACGCCTTCGGGGTGCTTGAGGTCCAGGCGCATGCCGCGCTTGTTGCGGTTGAGCATTTCGCGCACCGCAGGCGAGGCGTAGTCGCCCGCGCCCAAGTCTTCGATCTTGATGACGTCGGCGCCTAGGTCGGCCAGGTGCAGGGTACACATGGGGCCGGGCAGCAGGCGGGTGAGGTCGAGCACGCGCACGCCTTGCAGCGGCGGGCGGTTGGGCGGGCGGTTGGGCGGGCGGCTGGGTGGGGGGCTGGGTGGGGGGCTGGCGCTTGTGCTGATCATGAGACGCTCCTGGATTGCCATGATTGACGCAGTTCGGTTTTCAGGACTTTGCCCGCTGCCGTCAAGGGCAACTGGGCTCGAAATTCGTAAGTTTTGGGGCATTTGAAGCCGCTGATGCGCTTGTGGCAGTGCGCCGAAAGCTCTGCGTCGCTGGCCTGCGTGCCGGGCTGGAGCACGACAACGGCATGCACCAACTCGCCCCATTTCTCGTGTGGCACACCGATCACAGCACAAGCGGCCACGGCGGGGTGGCTGCTCAGGACGTTTTCGACTTCGGCGGGATAGACGTTTTCGCCTCCGGTGATGACCATGTCTTTGATGCGGTCAACGACATACAAAAAGCCGCCTTCGTCCATGGTGCCGACGTCGCCCGTGTGCAACCAACCACCTTGCAGGGTTTTGGCGGTTTCTTCCGGGCGGCCCCAATAACCTTGCATGACCATGGGACCACGGACCAGGATTTCACCCGGGGTGCCCGGCGGCACTTCTTGGCCCAAGGCGTCTGCGATGCGGATCTCAGACGATAAGCCCGCCATGCCAGCCGAGCGGATGCGTTGGCTCGCCAGAAAGGCTGGATCACGCGCGATCTGCAGCACCGACACCGACGCAGCGGTTTCGGTCATGCCATAGGCGTGCACAAACTGGACTTGGGGAAAAGCTGCCAATCCACGCTCAAGCAGGGGCAAGGTGATGGGCGCAGCGCCCCACAAAATGCGCTCGAGGCGGGGCAGATGCTGCGGGCTGAAGCCTTCGGTGTTGAGCAGCATTTGAAGCATGCTGGGCACAATGACCAGGTCAGACACACCCTCTCGGGCCATGGTCTCCACCACCAGACGGGGCTGGAAAACGGGCACGGTGACACAGGTGCCGCCCACCAGGGTCTGTCCCAGCATGCGGCCCAGACCCGCCACATGGAACAAAGGCGAGGTGAGCAAAGTCACGTAGTGCGGTGGATTGGGAATTTCTGCCATCCGCCCCACCAGCGAGGCCCAAAAATTGCCGTGCGAGAGCATCACGCCCTTGGGAAAGCCCGTGGTGCCACCGGTGTAGACGATGGCCGCCAACGCGTCGGTCGGGCTGCGCACGTCCTCGATCGCTGTGGCAGCTTGCACCAGCGCCTCCAAGTTTTGATAGCCCGCCGGGGTGGCCACTTCGGTGCCATGCGCCGTGTCGCCCATGAACAGCTTGCAGCGCAAGTCGGGCAGCGCGTCCATCGCCTGAGCCACGCTGATCAAGGCGTCATCCACCGCCAAGGCGCTGGCCGCGCAGTCGCGCAGGGCATAGGCCACCTCGGCGCTGGTCCAGCGGGTGTTGACCGGGTTGACCACCAGGCCCGCCCACCAACCGGCCAACAGCAGCGTCATCATGCGGTCGCTGTTTTGCGCCAACACCGACAAACGATCTCCCGGCTGCAAACCCAACGCCTGCAATGCACCTGCCGTTTGTGCCACCCGCTGAGCGAGTTGCCGAAAAGTCTGGCGACGTTGGCCGGTGACCGTGGCCGTCTTGTCGGGGTGCTTTTGCACCGAGCGGTGCAATCCTGAAGTCAAATGCATGTTGTTGTCTCCTGCGGCCAGCCCTGCTTTTGCGTGAGAATGCGGGTGGCTTGGTCTGTATTGCACCCAGACAGCCCTGCTTTTGCAATCGCCCCAAGCCTCAAAGGGATTGGCGAAATGTGACATGGTCACGGCCAACCACCTTTGGTGATATTCATCAAGGCGTCATCTCAATCCTCAAACATGCAGGAATTGCTGGAATAAACACTTTTTATGGTCTCTTCATTGAACAAAGTCTTGATTGTTGGAAGCGCTCCCGATGCGGTCAGAACCGCTGAATGGGACACCTCCTGTTTTACCCACACCATCGTGATCAACAATGCTTGGAAGGCCTGCCCTTCATGGAATTGTTTGATTTACCCCGAAGACTTTCCAACCGACAGGCACCCCAGCGCAGACCATCTTCGTGGCAAACGGGTGGTCACAGCCAAAGAGTTTGTACCGGTCCAAAACAGGTTTGGCGGCTTTGTTTATGCGGGCGGCACCATGTCTTACACGGCCGGGTATTGGGCCTTGGGCGCACTTCAACCCGACGTCATTGCTTACGTCGGCTGTGACATGGTCTATGAAGCCAAGCCCGGACAGAACACCCATTTTTATGGCGCGGGCACGGCTGACCCTTTGCGCTTCGATGTCACCTTGCAAAGTCTGGAAGCCAAGTCTTTGCGTTTGCAGGCTTTGGCGAATCACCAAGGCTGCGCAGTGGTCAATCTCTCGGCGCTTGAAAGCTCCCGGCTTTGTTTTCCACGCATGTCATTTGAAAACTTGGCGTCAATGACCCAAAGTCCAATTCATGGCGCGCCGCATGCCTTGGCCGTTCAAACTGCCTTGCGCGCCGAAGCCGATGTGGGCTATTGGGTCGAATCGGGTCGTTATTGGGAAGAGCACGACCGTTTTGATCGCCAAACCTTGCGCGACATCGACACGCTGTGGCTGGCTACAGCACCTGAGCTGGCTTTGGCTTGAGCTGGCTTTACAAAATCTGACTTTTCTTTTTTACAAACCCACTCCATCACATGAACACAGCGCTCAAGCTTGAAGCCGACTCCATCATGGCGTCCAATGGCCTTCGCTACACCTTCAAAGGTGGCGGCTCTCCTTTCCAGGATTCGGCCAATATGGGCACCATGAGCTGCTACCGTTGTGGCGAACACAAACCGCGCGCGCTCGGTTCGTTCACCCGCTTTTTGAATCAGCGCACTTTCATGTGCCAAGCCTGCACAATCAAATACACCAAGCCCCGCGACTGAATGGGCAGTTTGAGAGAGTGGTTTGAGTTGGCGTTTTAAGTCGCCGCTCAGACCTTCGACCCCCACAAAGCGGGTAAGCCTGTGGCCAGCCACGGGACCGAAGCAATGGCCAATGTGCCCAAAAAGATCGCCAACAAGGCGGGCAGCACCGCCACAGCCACTTCACTCACCGGCTTTTTGAACATGGCCGACGAAAAGTAGATGTTCATGCCCGCCGGTGGGCACAAAAAGCCCATCTCCATGGCGGCCAGGAAAATGATGCCAAAGTTAACCGGGTCAATGCCATAGCTCATGGCCACCGGCAAGAGCAAGGGCACCAAGACCACAATGGCCGCATAAATTTCCATGAGCGCACCGGCCAGCAGCAAAAACACCGTCAAAGCCAACAAGAACAAAAATTTGTCCGGAATGGCACCTTGCACAGCTTCAATGGCCGCATCCGGGATGCCCGCGTCGATCAAGAAATTGGTCAGTGCCAAAGCCATGCCCAAAATCAACAACACACCACCAATGATCTGGGCCGATTCGCTCAGGCATTTGAACAACAAGCGCCAACCCAATTCGCGGTGGCCCCAAGCTTGGGTCAAGATGGCATAAAGCGCCGTGACGGCCGCGCTTTCGGTGGGCGTGGCCAAGCCACTGACCAATGAACCAATGGCCACCACAGGGGCCAAAATTTCCCATTTGGCGGCCCAAACAGAGGGCCAAAGCAAAGGCCTCTGCGAAGGCGGTGTGTGCAAGACTGGCGCAACGACCGCTGGGTCTGCACCGGTGGGTCGACGCAAATACCCGCCAAACACCAACAAAAATCCCACCATGACCAAGGCCGGCAAGAGGCCCGCCAAAAACATGGTGTTGATGGGCACGCGGGCGATGACGGCGTACATGATGAGTGGCACCGAAGGCGCCAACAAAACGCCCAAAGCACTGGCGCTGGTCACCAAGCCAATGCCGCGTTTTTCGGGGTAACCCGCCTTCATCAACAAAGGCAACAACAGACCGCCCAGGGCCAAAATCGTCACCCCGCTGCCCCCGGTAAAAGCCGTAAAGCACGAACACAACAAGGCCGCGGCCAGCACCGTGCCCTTGGCACCATGCCCCAACAAGGCCACAAACAAAGTGCCCAGTCTTTGCGCGGCCTCGGTGCGCGCAAAAATCAAACCCGCCAATGTGAACAAGGGCAAGGCAGGCAAAGACGGGTTCACCGTGATTTGGTAATGCGACAAAGACACCGAGGCCAAAGGCATGCCCTCTTGCCAAAACAGTGCCAGTGCCAAACCTCCCAACACCGCAAAAATGGGCGCACCCGCCAACAAAGCCGCCAGCAACAGCATGAGCGCTGGCCACAAGGAGATCGCCGTGTCTTCAAATTGCACGACCAAAACGGCACCCAGCAAGGTGAGCAGCAAACCTGGCAAGCACTGCAGCGGCCAAGCGCTCACAAAACGGGCGCAGCGCTGGCCCAACTTCAATCCCAACAAAGCAAAGCCCAATGGCATGCTGGCCTGCACCCACCAAATGGGCATGCCATAGGCCAGCACTTGGGCGGCCTCGCGCTCACTGTCCACCAAACGCCAACTGCTCACGGCCAACATGCCGCACACCACGGCCGACAAGCCGTAAGCAAATACAAGCGCGAAGTGCTTGACCCCCTGGGGGGTGCCATTGTCGTCGGCGCACACACCGCCGCCCAGCGTGGTCAAGTGACCATGCCGCTCGGCCGCCAAAGCGCCCCACATGGTCAACACCAAGCCCAAGTGCTGGACCAACACAGCTGCGTTGTCGATGCCGCTGCCTGTCCACGGGCGCATCACAATTTCAACAACCGGGATCAACACCATCAGCGCCAGCGCGGCTGAGGCCAACCATTCGTCAACCGGCCATGCGCTTTTTTGAGAAGTCTGTGAATGCGATGTCACTTGGCTGGGCCTGCACGGAAGGTTTTGATGTGGGCCATCACCTCGTCAAACGTCTCTGCAGGCACCATGGTGCCGCGGATGCGGGGATAGAGTTTGTCGGCCAAGTCGTTCCACTCTTTCATTTGCGCGGCATTGGGTTTGTTGACCGTCAGGCCGCGCTTTTTCATCGCATCCACCGCTTCTTCGACCTCTTGCCGGGCTTTGGTGCGGATTTCTGCACCCGCCTTGTCGCTCGCAGCACGCACCGCTTTTTGAGCCTCAGGCGACATGCCATCCCATGCTTTGCGGGTCACCACCAAGGCCCCCACAATCGGGGCCCAATTGATTTCCAGCATGTGGGGCGCTGAGTTGTAAACCTGGGTCGCCAAAGCAAAGTAGGGCGTCGAAGGCACCACATTGATCATGCCCGTCTGGATAGCGGGCAAGATGTCGGTCGTCTCCAGCGGGACGGGCGTGTAGCCCAGGCTTTTCATGATGTTTTGCTGGTCGGGTTCTGAGCCCCAAGCAAAAAACTTCATGCGCTTGTAATCATCGGGCCTCAGCGCCGCTTCTTTGGAAAAGAAACGCACCCAGCCCGCGTCGCCCCAAGCCAACACCACAAAGCCTTTGTCCAAAAACTTTTTTTCCATGGCTGGGCGCATTTTTTCGCGCACATAGTCCACTTCTTCCCAATTGCGAAACAACAGCGGCATGGCTTGCAAGGCCGATATCGAGGGTTCAATTTCGCGCAGACCCACAACAGACAACAAGGCCCCTTGCAACTGGCCAATGCGCATGCGCCGCGCCATTTCGGCTTCGCCCCCTTGCGCACCATCCGGGAACACCACAAAGCGCGCACCTGCGCCTTGTGCCGCGCGCCAGCTTTCTGCGATGTCGATCACTTGGCGGTGGTACAGCGAGTTTTTGGGCACCAAAGAACCGATGCGCAACTGCTGGGTGTTGGCTTGCGCTGCAGGTGCGCCCGCCATGACCAAAGCCACCAGTGACGCATTCAGTGACGCACTCAGCCACTGAGACCAGTTCTTGCTTTGTATCCAAGCCATTGTTCGTGTCATGCTCAAGTCCAATTAAAAAAGATCGTCGGCGTTGTCAAGCAACCACTGCGCACGCTGCCGCATGATTTGGCTGGACAAATCGGTGCGCTTGGCGCTCACTGAAAGCGCCTGTTTCAACAAGGCTTCAAAGCTCGGTCGGTCGCCCGCCGCTTGGGCAATGGCCTCGGCCTTGGCCACCAATGGCCCCGGGCTTTGCGCCCCGCTGATGGCAAAAGCCTGGTCAAAAAATGCAGCCGCTTTGGCCATTGACCCGCCCGGGCGTGCGGCCTCAAAGTTGCCCATCAAACTGGTCAAAGCCCCTTGACCATGGTCGGGCGACGTGCGCCATGCCTGTTCGGCCAAACGCATGGCCAAAGGCAAGTCGGCCACCGCGTCGGGGTCGTCTTTGGACAGCGCAATGTAGGCGCCCCAAGACGCCGCCGCCCAATAGGCCACGCCCACTTGTTCGGCCCGGAGCTTGGGCCAAAGCGCGGCTTGTGGTTGCGCCAGCGCGGCAGAAAATCCGGGCGTCGTTTGGTTCAAGGCGGCCATGGCGTGGCGATGGGCACGCCAGTACAAACGGCGTGCGCGCTCGTTGAGCTGGTGCGCGGCCTTGGCGTCGGTGGGGGCCAGGCGTTCGGCTTCGAAAGCCACAAAGGCGTAGGCGTATTGCGTGAAACCCGAGGCCACCGATTCGGCCAAAGGCAAGTGCCCGGGGGTTTGGCGCAACAAGGATTCAGACACTTTGAGGTAGAACGCGCTGGCCTCACGCGCCAAACCAATGTCTTCTTCATCGGCTTGGCCTTGGGTGGTGAGGGCGTCGGCAGCACTGTTGACGAGCAGCTGACGCGGCATGCAGGCGCTCAGCACGCAGGCCATGCACAGCAAGCCCAACAGGTGCCAAGGAGCAGCAAGGCGATTGAAAAATTTGGCGGACATGGTCTGGGCTTTGGCTCTGTGGTGCGTAAAGGTGCGGGACCTGTTCGGAGCCAAAACCAGTGATCAGTTGAAAACGATCAGCATATGAAGGATCGATGAATAATTCGTGACATGCTGCCTTTTGACGGGGTTATTGCCCGCTGTTTTTGAACCGTCAGACAGGGATCGCGAGGCCAAAGCATCGGTCCGCTCAGCGCCAGCGAATGTTTTTGAAAGACTGGGCCGAGAAGTTGGATGGGTTTTTGACTTTCAACGAACGCCAGGTGCTCGAAGGCGGGGGCAAGGTATCAAATCAACAAGCCACAGCGCATGCTCAAGCGCAATACGAGCAGTTCACCACCCAGCGGTGATCAATATTGGAGTCTGAAGGTGCAGAGTTCAATAGGCGCGCCTTGGAAGAAGCGGCCTAAGCCTTTCCCAAGCCCACAAAAGGGTGAGGCGACAACCCACCTGTCAACTTCACGCCTATTGAGTCGATGCAGGTTTGATTTTGGGTTTCAGCCAACAACAATTTCATTGCACGGCCAGCGTGTGAACCTTGTGCTCGCGGTCTGCGGCATAAGCCAGCACAGCCGCAATGTCTTCCATCTCCAACTCAGGGAAGTCTTCGAGGATTTCGGCCACAGGCATGCCGCTGGACATCATGGACAAGACGTCATAAACCGAAATCCGCAGCCCACGGATGTTAGGCCGTCCGCCGCGTTGTCCAGGGGTCAAAGTGATTCTGTTCATGGGTGGGCTCACATTCCGTCAAATTTCATCTGATTTTGGCATCATTCAGGGTTATCTGTTCCATGACCGGCCATCGCCGATAATCACCTCTTCAAATTTCCAACGGCTCGCACGCACTGCGGGCCATTTTTTCGGAGCAACACCATGAGCACATTCCAAACCACCGGCGCACGCGCCACGGGCCTGGCCACCCTGGCCGCTGACGGCACCGTGCTGGACACCTGGTTCCCGGCCCCCGAGCTGGCCGACGGCATTGCTGCCAGCAGCAGCACGCGCCTGACCGAAGCCGAGGCCGTGGCAGCTCTGGGCGCTGACGTGGCCTTGGCCCTGAGCACCTGCGCCGTTCGGGGCACCACCGTGGTGGCGGTGCGCACCGAGATCAAGTCGCTGGCCGACGCGCCTGCGGACATCCACGACGTTTACCTGCGCCTGCACCTGCTGAGCCACCGCTTAATCCAGCCGCACGGTGCCAACGTGACCGGCATCTTTGGCCATATGCCCACCGTGGCCTGGACCAACTTTGGCCCCTGCGCCGTGCCCGATGTGCCCGCCGCCCGCATGAAGGCCCGCGCCACCGGCCGCGTGCTCGAGATCAAGGGCTTGGACAAATTCCCGCAGATGACCGACTACGTGGTGCCCGCCGGTGTGCGCATTGCCAACGCCGACCGCGTGCGCCTGGGCGCGCACCTGGCCAGCGGCACCACTGTCATGCACGAAGGTTTCTGCAACTTCAACGCCGGCACGCTGGGCACTTCGATGGTCGAAGGCCGCATCAGCGCAGGCGTGGTGGTGGACGACGCCAGCGACATCGGCGGCGGCTCGTCCATCATGGGCACGCTGTCCGGTGGCGGCAAAGAAGTCATCAAGGTCGGCAAGCGCTGCTTGCTGGGTGCCAACGCCGGCATCGGCATCTCGCTGGGCGACGACTGCATTGTGGAAGCCGGTTGCTACATCACCGGCGGCAGCCGCGTGCAGCTGCCCGACGGCTCGGTCATGAAGGCCAAAGAGTTATCCGGCAAAAACGGTATCTTGTTCCGCCGCGATTCACAGTCGGGCGCGTTGCACGCCATCCCGCGCAACAAGAGCTGGGGCGAGTTGAACGCTGAATTGCACAAGAACTGATTTTTAAGTTCTTACAAAATTGAACGGCGTGTGCGCGAAAGCGGCACGCCGTTTTTGCAACATTGGTATTTATTGAGAAACGGACCAGACCTCCACACCGGAATTTCGCTCCAGTTTTAACTGTCGTCCTGGCCCAATACCTGGGCATATGAAGAACACATATTTCAATGTCGCCGATGTCTGACTTACTTTGTTAAGGTCATTTGCCAGTTTTCTGTTGCTTGACGTGCTCACTGCTGCAAAAACCTCAGCCGCTAATTCCCCGTTTGCACTTGCAATGTCGGAGCCGGGTGCAGTGCCTAGATTCACGATGAATGGCACCAAAGTCGGATGCCATTCGATCAATTGTTTGACCGCCTTGGCCGATGCCAAGTATGTAAAGGTCTGATTGACTTGCTCCATCAAGTTCAGAGGCCTTCCGGCATCCAACGGGTCGCAGCCAATGCGTTGGAACTTGATGTTCTCCAGCACCTGAAGACCTTCTTGCTCGTGAATCAATGCCTTCAGCTGTTCTACTGCATGAGATGCAGATTTTGAGAGCTCAGCCACCAGGGCATTCGCTTCTTCTGGCGTTCCGATGTGTCGGATCTTCATGTTTCCCGTTCCTTTTTTTCCCAGATGACTTCGTCAAACCTTTTATAGCAAGCCCATGTTGGCACGAGCGATGGCACGAAACTCACCGCTGATGCGCGCATCCCCCTCAGCACTTTCCCAGAACAGCAAGGCCATACCCCTCGCCTGTTGCCAAACGCCCAAGGTATGGGCATTGGGTCGCGGCAGTTGACTGGACCAGTCGCGCTGCACCACCTCGCCCGCCACCGGGGCATAAAACATGGGCAACATGTCGTAAGCAGGGGCCAGTTGCCAGTGGTGCTGGTCCAGCAGCAAAGACACATTGCCGTGGTGGCGGTCGGTGTTGGCGATCAAGGCACCAAAAGCGTCCAGCAGGCACAGGGTCTGGATGTCGGCAGCACTCAGTTTTTCCGCACCTGCACGGCCAGTCTGCATGGCGGTCGCCGCCCACTGCGAACCGATGCCGATGTAGTGCGCGTCGTACATCTCCAAAGACACCATGCCCACACGGCCTTGGGGCGTGCGGTCAAAACGGCGGCTTTGCAAAAAGACGCGGCCACCGGCCTGCACGATGTCGGTCTGTGCTGCGGCAATGCCTGCGGCTTGCAAGGTTTGCAGGGCCAGTGCCTCGCACACCAGCAGGTCGCGCCAGCGCTGGTCAGCCGGGGCGTCGCCTGCAGGCGAGAACTTGACCAGCACGGGCATGCCACCCGTCACCGCGCAAAACTTGGGTTGCTCACCACCCGCACTGGAGCCAGGGGCCGCGCTGCCCAGGGCTTGCAAAGCCAGACGGGGGTAGTCTTGAACAGGGTCAGTCACCAGGGGGGAGGCGCTGCGGCTGGGCGGCAGGGCCAGGTAGCGGTCGAGCGAGACGCCGCCGGTCAGCAGGTTGCCGGGCAGGTCTTCACCGGCATGCACCAGCGCCAGCAAGATGTGGTCATCGCTCCAGTGCGCCAGTCGCGAGGGCAAGGCCAGCTCGGCATGGGCTTGCGCAAAAGCGCGCCCCAGAAAACCCTGGGGGCGGGCGTCCATCAAGAACCAAGGCAAGCTGGGGTGGAATTCACTGCGTCCGTGCGCCTTGTCGGCTTCTTCCATCCAGAAGCCGCCTCCGGCCAGCGGGTACATCGTGCCAAAGTTTTGCAGCTCACCACTGGGATGCACCTGGTGGATGAGCACCTGCCGCCCCACCCCCGGCACATCGCGTGGCAACAAATATCGTTGCGACCTGGCAGCGCCTACCTTGACCACCTGGCCCGATGCCAACAATGGGGCCAGCAGGCGCGAAACCGTGGGCTGGCTGACGCCCAGCTGCGCCTGCAGCTCGGGGCTGCTGGCATGGCCATTGTGGCGTCGCAGGGCTGCGATCAGGGGGGTCGATGTGTTCATTGAATGGATATCTGAATAGATATTTCAATGATAAATCATATTTAAGTGCCTGTATTTCAATGAATATTTCCAGAATTTTGTAACTGTCAGGAAGTTCATTGAATGGATTTTTTCACGGGCCAGTTGGGTTCTTGGGCTCAGGCCCTCAAGCCGCCAAATCGTTCAGAAATTCGTGCGCAACCGCGATCTGGATATCGCCCAGCGTGTAGCTGTGCCGGGCGTTGCGAACCACCTGCACAGCCTGAACCGGCGCTTTTTCCCGGGCAAAGCGTTGCAATGCGCGGTGCGGTTTTTCATCAGACAACTTGCATTCCACCAGCTGCGTGAGCTGGTTTTTTTCGCTCAAAGCAAAGTCCACCTCGGCCCCGTCTTTGGTGCGGATGTAGTGCAGTCCGGCCTCTTTGCCCTGCACATCGTGCTGCCATTGCACATGCTTGAGCAAAGCAGTGGCCGCCAGGTTTTCAAAGCGCAGGCCTTCGTCACCTTCGACCAGGCCAGTGTCATAAAAGTAGACCTTGGGGCTTTGCAACACCGAGCGGGCGATGTTGTCATGCCAAGGGCGCACCACAAAGACAATGAAAAGCGCTTCCAATATGTAGAGGTATTTCTTGAGCGTAACGGGTGACACGGCCAAGTCGCGTGCCATGCTGGCCAGCGACAGGGGCGAACCCACTCGCGAGCGCAGCATTTGGGCAAACAGGCGAATGGCGTTGACCTCCTGGATGCGCGAAAACTCCAGCACGTCGTTGCGCACCAGGCCATCAAAGTACTGCCTGCGCCAGCGCTCGGCTTGTTCGTTGTCTGGGGCCAAGCAGGGCTCAGGAAAGCCGCCGCGCTCCAGCAGATGGGTCAGCGCAGCATCGGGTTTGGCCCCGGTTTGCTCGCACCATTCGCGTACCGACAGGGGATGCAGTCGCAGACCGAAAAAACGCCCGGTCAGCGATTCTCCACTTTGCCGGAAGGTGTCCATGCGGGCGCTGCCCGTGACCAGCATTTGCTGGGTGGCGGGTTTGCCGTCGTAAACACCTTTGAGCCAGGCTTTCCAGTCGGGCATTTTGTGAATTTCATCCAGCACCAGCAAAGGCGCTTGGGGGCTCCAACGCTGTTTCAGGATGAGGGCCCGGTCGGCTGGCACGTCGCAGTTCAGGTATTGGCCGCCTTGCTGCGCCATCAGTTGGCGGCTGAGCGTGGTTTTGCCCACTTGGCGCGGGCCTGTGAGGAACACCATTTTGTGGGCCAGATCGGCCTGCACGCGGTCATCAAGGTAGCGTTTCATACCCGCTATTTTGCGACTTTTTTAAATTTGTTTGTGATTTAGTCGCGACTCTATTTTAAAGTACTGGATAAAAGTCGCAAAAGTACTTGTGACAGGTCTGAATACGGTCTTGGTGGTGCGCGAGCATCGCTTCGCCCACAGGGGTGGGCTCCTGCGAAGACACCAAACCCTCGTTCGCTACGGTGTCTGGCGCAAGGGGGCCAGCTTAGGCCTTGGCCAAATGCACTTTGGCCAACTCCACATACCAATCCAGACACCCCGGGTTGGCCATGGCGTCACGGTTGACGACCTTTTCCAGCGGCTGGCCGAGCATGAGTTTCTTGATCGGCAACTCCTGCTTTTTGCCAGACAAGGTGCGTGGAATCTCGGCCACCTGAAAAATCTCGTTCGGGATGAAACGCGGGCTGAGCGCCACTTTGATGGCATTGTTGAGTTTGGCCTTGATCGCATCGTCAAACGCCGTGCCGGGGCGCAGCACCACAAACAGCGGCATGTAGCTTTCTTTGCCCAGATACTCCAGGTCCACCACCATCGAGTCCATGACTTCGGGCAGCGCTTCGACGGCGCTGTACAACTCGCTGGTGCCCATGCGCAGGCCGTAGCGGTTGATGGTGGCGTCGCTGCGGCCAAAGATCACACAGCCTTCGCCCTCGCCTTGCGTGTTGCCAATGCGCAGCCAGTCGCCGTGCCGCCAGACGCCGCCCATGCTGGCGGGTCCGTTGCCGCCGCCGGGTTGGCGGCCGTGGCCTGCCGGATACATCTCAAAATAGCTGGCCAGATAACGGGCGTTGTCCTTGTCGTTCCAGAAGTACAGCGGCATGGACGGGATGGGCTGGGCGCAGACCAACTCGCCCACTTCGCCCAACACGGGCTCGCCCGCTTCGTTCCAGGCCTCGACGGCGCAGCCGAGCTCACGGCACTGCATCACACCGGGCTCTTGCGGCAGCTCGCGGTGGCCGCCCAAAAATGCGCCCGCAAAGTCGGTGCCGCCCGAGATGTTGCACCACCAGATGTCGGTGCCAATCGCCTTGAACTGGTCGGTGCCCCAGCTTTGGGTTTCGGGTGACAAGGGCGAACCGGTGGTGCCCAAAGCCCGCACCTGCGACAAGTCGCCGCAGCGGGAAATGTCCACATTCGCTTTTTGGCAGTTGGCAAAGTAGGCTGCGCCCGCACCAAAGAAAGTGACTTTTTCTTCGGCGGCCATGCGCCACAAAATGCCCCAGTCGGGCTTGTCTTTGCTGCCGCCGGGGTTGCCGTCGTAAATCACGCAGGTCACGCCGTTCAACAGGCCCGCGACTTGCGCGTTCCACATGACCCAGCCGGTCGAGCTGTACCAATGGAAGCGCTCGCCAAAGCTGTTCGCTTGGTAGCTGCAGCCGATGTCGTTGTGCAAAATTTTGTTGGCCAGTGCCACGATCACCGTGCCGCCGTGGCCATGCACGATGGGCTTGGGCAAGCCGGTGGTGCCGCTGGAATAAACGATCCACAGCGGGTGATCAAACGGCAACCACAAGGGCTCAAACGCTTGCACTTGGGCATCGTCACGGGCGGTGATGACGGACATTTGCGCGCTGGCGCCCACGTCGCAGTTGGCCAAATCCAGCGTGCCCAGGTTTTCATGAATGATGACGTGCTGCACCGTGGGCAAGGCGTTTTGCAGCTCTTGCACCACGTCCATGCGGTCAAAGTCGCGCCCACCGTAACTCACGCCGTCTACCGCGATCAACACCTTGGGCTCGATCTGTTTGAAGCGGTCGAGCACCGCGTTGGTGCCCATGTCGGGCGCGCAGATGCTCCACACACCACCCACACTGGCCGTGGCCAAAAACGCCACCATGGCTTCTGGGATGTTGGGCAAATACGCGGCCACGCGGTCACCCGGCTGCACGCCTTGCGCTTGCAAGTGCAACGCCATGGCGGCGACTTGGCGGCGCAGCTCGGGCCAGCTCATCTCGCGGCGCAAGCCCTTTTCGTTGTGGCTGATGACGGCCAAAAGCCCCGCAGCGTGTGCGGGCTGCACATGGCGCAGCACTTGGTGCGCGTAATTGGTTTGGGCCCCCGGAAACCACTTGGCCCCGGGCATCACGTTGTTCGCCAGCACCGCCGTGTGGGGCGTGGGCGACTGGAAATCAAAGTAATCCCAGATGCTTTGCCAAAACGCGTCCAGCTCGGTCACGGACCAGCGCCAAAGGTCGTTGTAGGTGTCAAAGCTCAGGCCGCGTTCGTCGCGCAACCAGTTTTGGTAGAGCCTGATCTGGGGCAGGTAAGGGGCAGAGGCTGAAGGTCGTGTCTCGGTGTTCATGCATTGCAGCGTATCAGCGGCCATGCTCCGCTGTCACGCGCAAGAACCCTGAAATGTGCACCTAGGTGACAGGTGGGGCAGGGCTCAGCCGGGCACCGTTTCGCAACGGCCTTGGCCTGTGGCGTGCCCCCGAAAATCGCTTTGCCATTGGCGCGCGACCAAATCGATTTGGATGCGCTCGTTGTCAATCGCCGTCATCACGCCTTGTGGTGTGAGTGAAAAACCATGGGGCACCAAACCGTCAATGCGCAAACTGCGGATGGCTTTGGCGTCCCAGTCGATGCGCACTTCACGCACCCAAGTGCTGCGCTGCGGCAAGTAGGCCACGGCGCAACTCAGCACCACCGTAGACGGTGCAGCCATGACCGCGGGGCCCATCGCCAACATGCTCGACAGGCTCAGACCCAACACCACCTTGCGCAAAACCACGCCGCACAACAGCCTGTTCATGGCACTTCAGGCAGCAGCGTCTTGGGGGCCATCTTTTTGCATGCTGGCACTTTTCCAGTACACGTCATCGCCGCCATTCAAACGGTTGAGCACGCGGGCGAGCACGAACATCAAGTCCGATAAACGGTTGAGGTAGTGGCGCGGCGTGTCGTTCAGGGCTTCTTCGTTGCCCAGCGCCACGCAGGCACGCTCTGCCCGGCGCGCCACGGTGCGGCACACATGGGCTTGTGACGCGCCTCGGGTGCCCGCAGGCAAGATGAACTCCGCGAGTTTGGGCAACTGGGCGTTGTAGGTTTCCAAAGCCGTGTCCAGGTCGACCACGGCTTCTTCCTTGAGCAGCTCAAAGCCGGGAATGGACAATTCGCCGCCCAGGTTGAAGAGCTGGTGCTGCACCTCGACCAGCACCTCACGCACATCGGCGGGCATGTCTTCGCACAGCAACACGCCAATGTTGGAGTTCAGTTCGTCCACCTCGCCCATGGCGTGCACACGCAAGCTGTTTTTGGAGACGCGCTGGTTGTTGCCCAGGCCGGTGGTGCCGTTGTCCCCTGTGCGGGTGGCGATTTGTGTGAGTCGGTTGCCCATGGTGTTGCTCTCTTATTGTGTTCGTTCAAGCGTGCAGGGTCGGAAAAATCGCCCACAGGGGTGGGCTCCTGCAAAGAGGGTTGATTGTCGGCCAACTGGCTGCAACTTGTCTGACAGTGGACAGCAAGGCCTCTGATTGCGGCGTAAACTGCGGATTCGCACGTCTGGCGGCCATGCCCCGCCACCACTGGAGACACCCATGAACGCCCCCACCTCTGCCGCCCACCTGGCCCCCGAAGTTGCGCAACGCGCCGTGCCCGAAGCCTTTTTGGCGGCTCTGAAGGCACGATTTGGCAACAACTGCTCAACAGCCTTGGTGGTGCGCGAGCAACATGGACGCGACGAATCGGCTTTCACCCATGTGCCGCCTCCGGCTGCGGTGGTGTTTGCCGAGAGCACGCAAGACGTGGCCGATGCCGTCAGGCTGTGCGCCGAGCACAAAGTGCCCGTCATTCCGTTTGGCGTGGGCTCTTCGCTAGAAGGCCATTTGTTGGCCGTGCAAGGCGGCATCAGCATTGACTTGATGCGCATGAACAAGGTGTTGGCCATCAACGCCGAAGACCTGACGGTCACGGTGCAGCCGGGCGTGACGCGAAAGCAGCTCAACGAAGAGATCAAGTCCACCGGCTTGTTCTTCCCCATCGACCCGGGCGCCGACGCCACGATTGGCGGCATGAGCGCCACCCGCGCCAGCGGCACCAACGCCGTGCGTTACGGCACCATGCGCGAGAACGTGTTGGCCATGGAAGTGGTCACCTCCTCGGGTGAAATCATCCGCACCGGCACCCGCGCCAAGAAGTCAAGCGCAGGTTATGACCTGACCCGCCTGATGGTGGGCAGCGAAGGCACGCTGGGCGTGATCACCGAAATCACGGTGCGTCTGTACCCCTTGCCCGAAGCCATTTCGGCGGCCATTTGTTCTTTCCCCAGCATCGAAGCAGCTGTGCGCACCGTGATCCAGACCATCCAGCTGGGCGTACCGATCGCACGGGTGGAATTGCTGGACCACAACAGCATCCGCATGGTCAATGCCTACGCCAAACTGGGCCTGCGCGAAGAGCCCATGCTGCTGATGGAGTTTCACGGCTCACCCGCAGGCGTGAAAGAGCAAGCCGAGACGGTGCAAGAAATTGCCAGCGAATTTGGCGGCAATTCGTTTGAATGGGCCACCACCCCCGAAGAGCGCACGCGCCTGTGGACGGCCCGGCACAACGCCTACTTTGCCGCCATCCAGAGCAAACCCGGCTGCCGCGCCATCAGCACCGACACCTGCGTGCCGATCAGCCGCCTGGCCGATTGCCTGCTGGACTCCATCACCGAAACCGATGCCAGCGGCATTCCTTACTTTTTGGTCGGCCATGTGGGCGACGGCAACTTCCACTTTGGCTATTTGATCGACCCGAACAACCCACAAGAGTGCGAAACGGCCGAAGCATTAAATCAGCAACTGGTCAGCCGCGCCCTGCGCTTGGGGGGCACCTGTACCGGTGAGCACGGAATTGGACTGCACAAGATGGACTTTTTGCGCACCGAAACCGGCGAAGGCGCTGTGGACATGATGCGCACCATCAAGCGGGCGCTGGACCCGCACAACATCATGAACCCGGGGAAAATTTTCTCGATGTGATGACCACAGGGGTTTGAATTTGCGCAGGCAAAGTCGCTTCAGGCTTTGCGCGCAGACAAGGCCCAAAGTGCAACGATGCCCACCAGCAGGCCCCAAAAAGCCGCCCCCACCCCGGCAATGCTCAGGCCCGACAGGGTCACCAGAAAAGTCAGCAAAGCCGCATCGCGGTGGCCTTCGTCTTTCATGGCCGTCGACAAGCTCGACGCGATGGTGCTGACCAAGGCCAAGCCGGCAACGGCCAACACCAGTGCCTTGGGAAAGGCGGCCAGCAAACTGACAATCGAGGCACCGGCCAAGCCCAAAAGAATGTAAAAAATGCCGGCCGCCGCAGAAGCCGTGTACCGGCGCGCAGGATCGGCATGCGCTTCACGGCCCATGCAAATGGACGCTGTGATGGCGGCTAAATTGAGCGCATACCCGCCAAAGGGGGCCAACAGCAAGGTCACGCATCCGGTGGCCCCGATCACGGGCGAAATCGGTGTGTTGAAACCCGCACTGCGCTGCGCCGCCACGCCCGGCAAATTTTGCGATGCCATGGTCACGATGAAAAGCGGCAAAGCCACACTGACCATGGCGCCCCAACGCCACTCGGGAGACACCCACACCGGCGTGGCCCAAGCCCAGGCAATCTGGGCCGCATTCAATTGGCCCTGCAAGGCCGCCACCGCCACGCCAACGGCAAGCACACCAGGTACGGCCCAACGGGGAAAGAGCCGACGCCCCACCAAGTACGCGCCCGCCATGCAGAGAACCAACACTGGCGCTTGGCCGACAGCCCCCACCGCATCCAAAGCAAAGCGGGCCAAAACCCCCGCCAGCAAGGCACTGGCCAAAGCCAAGGGAATGCGTACCATCCACCGCTCAAACAAACCGCTGTAACCCACCCCCATGATGAGCAAAGCACTCACGATGAAGGCCCCCGTGGCTTCTGGCAGGGTCACGCCCTGCGTCACCGCCAATACCGCCGCACCGGGCGTTGACCACGCCGTCAACACCGGTTGCCGGTACCAAAGGCTCAACACCAAGCTGGTACCGCCCATGCCCAAACCCAGCGCCCACATCCAGGAGGCCATTTGCGCCTCGTTGGCACCCAAGGCCTGTGCAGCCGCAAAAACTATGACCGCCGAACTGGTGAACCCCACCAGCACGGCCACAAAGCCAGCAACGACCGTGGACAGGGACGCATCGCGCAGCCATTTTTTCAACATGGATTTTTTCTCACCGAAGACTTGCACCAGGCACGAGGATTTTTGGTCCCCGCGCGCCTCACCGTCAGGCGCAGGTTAATGCAGCTAAACGGGCATCGGTGAAGTATGGCACTGCGCAGTTTGGCGTTTGGAGACGTGATCCAAAGCAGCTGCTGGGATCGACAGGCGAACAGTGCCGACGTTGGTGCCAGGGTCGGTGAGAAATAGACAGGTGCCCAAGGTGTAACATGGCCACCCGCACCGGAGAGCACGGTATGGGCCTGCACACGATGAATTTTTTGAGCACCGTCATTGATGGGGGTGTTCACGTTTTCAAAGGCCCCCTAGAGTCAGATGTTTTTGATTCTTGATGCCCCATGCTCCCCCTCGAACTCACGCTGATGGAAGCGGCCGCAACGCTGCGCACGCGACAACTCGGACACCTGGAGTACGTCCAGGCCTTGCTTTCGCAAACCGATCGACTGAGCCCTCTGAATGCCTGGATCAGCCGCGATCCTGAGCAATTGATCGCGCAAGCCAAAGCGCTGGATCAGGTGCGCCCTGAAGACCAAAAGACTTTGGCAGGCATTCCCATAGCGATCAAGGACAACATCGACACCTCGGATCTGCCCACCAGTGGGGGCACTCGGTCCTTGCTGGATGCCAGACCCAAACGCAACGCGCCGGTGGTGGATGTCCTGCTTCAGGCCGGCGCCCTGATTGCGGGTAAAACCAATCTGCATGAGTTGGCTTTGGGCGGCACCAACCAGAATGCCGTCACAGGGGCCTGCCGCAACCCCTGGAATCCGTCGCGCATTTCAGGCGGCAGCAGTGGTGGCTCCGCGGTGGCCGTGGCTGCGCGCATGGTGCCTGCTGCGCTGGGCACCGACACGGGGGCTTCTGTTCGCCTGCCTGCCGCTTTGTGTGGGGTGGTCGGCTTGCGTCCCACGACGGGGCGTTATCCCTCAGGTGGCATCCTGCATTTGTCACCCTCTAAAGACACCGTGGGTCTGATGGCTCGCAGCGTGGCCGATGTGGCTTGGCTCGATGGACTACTGGCACACGATCACTCCGAATTGCCCCATTTGTCACTCAAGGGAATGCGGCTGGGGCTGCCTCGTGCCGACTTTTTTAAAGGTGCCGACCCAGAGGTGCTTGCTGTCATTGAGCAGTCCTTGCAGGCGCTGACCCAACAGGGCGTGGCATGTGTTCCGCTGGATGTCCAAGAGCTGAACTTGCACAACGAGGCAACCGGCTCGACCTTGGTCATGTTCGAAATGATGCGCAGCCTTCCCGCTTATCTGAGTCAGCACAACATGCCGATGGATGCCCTCTTGGCGGGCATCGGTAGCCCGGATGTGGCTCGGCTTTTGTCGCGTCAACTCGGAGCGGAAAGGGTCACATCGGCGGCTTACGCAGCGGCACGAACTCGGCGACAGAAGCTGCAGGACGTATATGCCCGCCACTTTGCAGATCACCGGCTGGATGCTTTGGCTTTCCCCACCTGTCCCATGACCGCCCCACCCATTGGTCAGGACGACATGGTGGTGTTGTTGGGCCAGCAGATGCCGATGTTTCAGACACTGATCCGAAACACCGACCCGGGCAGCAATGCGGGTTTACCGGGCATCAGCATTCCTGTGGGCTTAACGGCTGCAGGCTTGCCCGTGGGGCTTGAGCTGGATGGGGCCTGTGGTTCTGATCGGCATCTTTTGCGGGTGGCCGCAGCGATTGAGCGCGCCCTGCCGCCCATGCCTCGCCCGCCTGGGGTTTAAGCCTGGCTCAAAAGTTGACCGATTTGATGGGCCAGCTTGGTGCGGCCCTGCACCCCGAGTTTTTCAAACGCATGGCCCAGGTGATAACGCACAGTGGTAAAGCCTATCTGCAACAGGCGTGCAATTTCCTTGTCTGAGCGCCCGTGCAAACAGTGCATCACCACATCCGTTTCGCGTGGGCTGAGTTGGCACCGGCCAGTCAACAACCGTGTCAGTTCGGTTTCGTTGTAGCCCATCCATCCGGTCTTGGCGGCACTCACCCCTTCTAGCCTGGTCAAGGCCGCCGAGAACACTGGCGCAATGATGTTCAGGCAAGCCATGTCTTGACGGCTGAAGTCTTCGCGCCCTCGTGCCCTGTAAATCACCAAATCACCCAGGCACGCATCGCCTTGGTAAGCATAAACATTCACACCCCAATGGATCCCGTCCTGACGCAAGTGGTCGTTGTAAAACTCGGATTGCTCAAGTTCCTGCACCGAGCACACATCGCTGACCCGGGACGGTTGGCGCAACTGGCGCAAGCGCGGCGTGATGGGATCGCAAAACTGGAAATGCTCTTCATAAGCCCGAATTCTGGAAGGCTTGACGTTGTAAGACGCACAAATGGCGTATTGTTTCTTGCCTGCATCCCACTGACGAGACACCAAATGGTCGGCTTGCATGAACTGCGCCAAAGGTTGCGCCAGACTCTGGAGCAGCTGCGCTTTGGTCACATCCGATGCCATCACAGCACACAGGTCCGCCAGGCGTCTGGATTGTTGGGTGCTCAGGTACATGGGGGGAAAGCTCGGCTGTTCATAAAGATTTCAAGTTAACAAACAGGCGCTCAACGTCAAGAGTGATAACCCGCTGTCCGTTTTACCGCCGCTTGGCCACCTATCAATCTTGAGGGTGTTGCTGGTCCGCCAAAAATCCTACAGTCATCGACTGGGTTTTCACCTTTTGAACTTCAAGGAACCATGATGAAAAAGAAACTTTGGTTAAGCAGCGTGCTGCTGTTGGTATCTGGACTAGTCCATGCCAACGAGCCCTTGCCGCTCAAGGTGCTGGTGGGTTTTGGCGCAGGCGGCTCGGCCGATTTGGCCGCACGTCTGCTGGCCGAACGCCTCAAGGACGAATTGGGCCGCCCTGTGGTGGTTGAAAACCGCGTGGGTGCGGGTGGTCGCATCGCCGCTGAAGCCTTGAAAAATGCCCCGCCCAACGGCTCCACCGTCATGTTGGCACCGATTGTGGTGCCGGTGCTGGCACCGCTGGTGTTCAAGAAACTCAACTACGACGTGCAAAAAGACCTTGCGCCTGTGGCGCACATTGCCGACTTTCAGTTTGGGGTGTCGGTTAAGGCCGACAGCCCCATTCGCAGCATTGCGGACTTGGTGCCCGTGGTCAAAAAGAACCCCAAAACGGGCTCTTTTGGTTCACCCGCCCCGGGCAGCTTGCCGCATTTCTTTGGCGTCATGATCGGTCAGAAAACAGGGCTAGACATGACCCATGTGCCTTACAACGGTGGCGCGCAATTGATGACGGCCCTCATCGGCGATCAAGTCACGCTGGGCATTGACACCTTGGTGGACCAAGGCGAAATGCACCGCGCAGGCAAAAGCCGCATTCTGGCCACCTCAGGCCCGACCCGCAACGCACTGTTCCCAGATGTGCCCACGCTGCGCGAATCGGGTTTCAAGGATTTGGTGGGCGTGGGCTGGTTTGCCCTGTTTGCACCGGGCGGCACGGATTCCGCGCAGATCGCCTCACTGAATGCCGCCGTGAACCGCGCCTTGAAAAACCCGGCCCTCAAGGACCGCTTCATCAAAATGGGCTTGGAAATCGGTGGCGGCAGTCCGCAAGACCTGCAAGCGCTGATCAGCACAGAAACTGCCCGCTGGGCACCGGTGGTCAAGGCCTCGGGTTTCACGGCAGATTGAGCAAGTGCCTCCAATAAAACGGCCAGGTGGGATTTCCCACCTGGCCGTTTTTTCTTTCAGACCGGCTCAAGGCCTGTCTTGATCAGACCGCTGGTGCTTTCAGCGAACCCCACACCGCTTCAATGCCCATGCCAATGGCCAACAAATTGGTGTCAGTGCCCAATGGGCCGTCGATTTCCATGCCCACTGGCAAGCCGCCAGCCGTCAGACCCGCAGGGATCGACAGGCTGGGAATGCCGGCGTTGGTGCAGGGGTCGGTGTTGCGGATGCAAGTGCCAAAGGTGTCGCCCGTTTTCGCAACGCCACCAACGGTGTACTTGACTTCGCTTGAACCTTTGGCTGCATCGATCTTGGGCGCTGCCAAGAGGGTTGTTGGGAACAGAACACACTCCACACCAGTCGCAGCAAAGTAGTCTTTGTAGAGTTTTTGCAGTTGCGCGCGGCCCCCTGTCGTGGGGACCATGGCCGCGTCATAAGCGGCGGCAAACACATCACCCGCAATCGCACCAAAAGCACCGATCACGTCAGGGCTGGCCAATCCGGCTTGCACTTGAGCAACGGTGGTCACCGGTGCGGTGTTGGCGTTCAAGTAAGCAGGAATCGCAGCGACGGGCTCGTGCAACGCAATCGGGAAAGAGACCGTGTCGTTGATTGCCATGATGCCATCCAAATCGGCCGTGGAGGCCTCCACGAACACCACACCCGCATCTGCCAGCTTTTTCTTGGCTGCATCAGCGACTGGTTTCACGCTGTCGTCCAAATCTTTCCAGAAGGCAGAGGGAATACCGATTTTCAGACCCTTCAAGGATTTGGCTGTAGGCACAGCGCCGCCTGTGATGACCGCATCGAGCAAAGCGATGTCTGCGACTGTGCGGGCCATGGGGCCGACGGTGTCGCGTGTGGTGCTGATCGGTAGCACATCACTCACGCCATCAGGGTAGCGGCGGCCTTTGCCGGCGCCGTCGCCCACGGAGGGGCGAAAGCCCGCAATGCCAGAAAAAGAGGCAGGCTCTCTGGTCGAGCCGCCCGTGTCGGTGCCCAAACCTGCTGGCGCAAAGCGTGCGGCCACGGCAATGGCGGTACCGCCTGATGAACCGCCAGGAATGCGGCTGGTGTCGTATGGGTTTTTGGCAGGACGGGTGGCTTCTTTGGTGATGGGGTCAATGCCCAAGGTGAAGTTGGTCGAGGTGATGCCAAAGGCCCACTCGTGCAGGTTGGATTTGCCCAAAATGATGGCGCCTGCATCCAGCAGTTTCTGCACGGAAGGGGCGTTGGTTCTGGGCTGGAAGTTGCGCAGCGACGACGTGCCGCCTGTGGTTTTCATGCCTTTGGTGTTGATGTTGTCTTTGACCACGATCGGCAAACCGGCCAACACACCCAGTGTTTTGCCTGCAGCGCGGTCCGCATCGACTTGCTTGGCTGCAGCCAAGGCACCCGCTTCGTCAAGGCTGATCATGGCGTTGAGCTCAGACAATGACTTGGCGCGGTTGATCAGGTGGGTGACATAGTCAGTCGCCGTCATCTTGCCCGCCTTCAGGGCGGCAACCGCTTCAGAGGCGGTCAAGTTCAGTTGTTCGGTTGAAGTCAGTGTGGTGGTGGAATCGCCACCGCAAGCCGTCAGGCCTGCGCCAACGCCGCCCAGCATGGCCGCTGCGGACACGGCTCCCGTGTTTTTGAAGAAATTCCGACGTGATGTGTTTGTAGGCATGGAGGTCTCCTTTTTGGGTTGAAACGCCTGAATGGGCGTGAACACCATGCTAGAGACGCGGCGGGTGAGGGAACATCCTTGATTTGCAGGATGCCTGCATGCCCTTCATGGCCGGAGTTTGTGCACCAACGCAGCCCGGTTGCTCACGCCAACTTTGCGAAACGCGTTTTCCAGGTGGGTGCGCACGGTGGTGGTGGAAATGTGAAGCGCCCGGGCAATTTCCTTGTCGGTCATGCCCAACATGACCAAGCGGGCGGTGTCTTGCTCGCGCGTGGTCAAGCGTTGCGACAAGGTGTTCAAGGTCAAGGTGGCAGGCTGACTGGACCTTTGTGCACGCGCCAGCGCCGTCACAAAAGCCGGTTGCAGCATGTCGAGCAAACGCATCTCGTCGGGTGTGAAGTTGTCCCGGCGCTTGTCACGCCAGATGCGCATGTCACCCAGGTTTTGGCCCTGGTGCCAGGCGTACAGGTTCACACCCCAATACAGGCCATCCTTGTTCAGAAAATCGTTGAAAAACTCGGTTTTCTTCAATTCTTCGACGGGCAACACATCGGTGGCACGCACCGCCACCTGGTAACGCTGCATGAGCGGTGTGATCGGGTCATGGAACTGGTAATAAGTTTCGTAGGCCCGCAAATTCAGGGGGTCCATGTTGATTTGGATGGGCTGGGCAAAAATCTGGCTGCCTGGCTGCCAGACAAAGCTGGCGTAATACTGCGCACCGAGCAGCTGCATGACCAAATC
The DNA here is from genome assembly GCA_027486555.1 of Comamonadaceae bacterium. GTDB lineage: Bacteria > Pseudomonadota > Gammaproteobacteria > Burkholderiales > Burkholderiaceae_C > Limnohabitans_A. Next base: position 8,059 of record JAIXOX010000128.1, on the reverse strand, counting down.
GCCCATGATCTCGCGGATCTCGGTTTCTTCGTGCGGTTCGGCCAGGGTTTGCATGATCTGGCCGAGCAAGGTGGTTTGTTTTCCTGTCAGGTACACGGGCACCTCTTTTTGGCTGATGGGTATTTTCGAATTAAACATCGATCCGGCACGGGGGCCCAGCGGGTTTACATCCTCCTCAATACCAAGGATGCGAACGGCCGTCCCCTTTTTATGTGCCCCCCATCAGGCATTGCTCGATCTTGCTGCACAACACGGCCGGCTCAAAAGGTTTGAGCATGACGTCGCTCAGGCCTGCCGATTTGAAAGCGGCCAGATCCAAGGGGTTCACATTGGCTGTCAGTCCCAGCACCGGCACGTCACGCACACGCGTCAGGGGGTGCTGCCGAATGACGCGTGTCGCGTCAATGCCATCCATGATGGGCATGACCATGTCCATGAGCACCAGGTCCACCTGTTCTTGGTGCAAGGTGTCGAGCGTGTCTTGTCCGTCCACCGCTTCAAGTACCACACAGCGTGGCCAGGCGTTTTGCAAGACCTTCTTGAGCAGCAAGCGGTTGACCGGGTGGTCATCGGCGACCAAAAAAGTCCAGGCCTTGTCTGAACTGAGCAAGCGCAGATGCACCGAAGACAACTTTTTACCCGGAGCCTCCACGGCCGTCAGGGGCAAGCGCAACCAAAACCTTGACCCCTCGCCTGGTTTGCTTTCAAAGCCGATTTCGCCCCCGAGCAAGTGGGCCAGTTTTTGCGAGATGGCCAAGCCCAGGCCATTGCCGCCGTACAGCGTTTGTGTATCACTTTCGGCTTGGCTAAAGCGCTTGAAAATTTGGGCTTGCCTTTCCTTGGCGATGCCAATGCCTGTGTCTTTGACCGAAAACTCCACCCCGGGGGTTTGCCAACGCACCTGCAGTTGCACCGCACCCTGGTGGGTGAACTTGAGGGCATTGCCCAACAAATTGACCAACACCTGCATCAGGCGGTGGCGGTCGGTTTGCACCCATATGGGCAGCGCATCGTCGAGCACCAAGCGGTAATCGATGTCCATGCTTTTCACGCGCGGTTTGAACAGTTCGAAGGCATGCTCCACTGTTTTTCGCAGCTCAAAGGTTTCGGGGTGGGTGACCAGTTGACCGGCCTGCAGCTGGGAATAGTCCAGGATGTCGTTGATCACGGTCATCAAGTGATCGGCCGATTGGTGGGTGTGGTTGAGGACTTTGACCGCCTCGGGTTTGTCCCGGACCCGGGACAGCAGCAGCGCGTTGAAGCCCAAGATGGCATTCATGGGTGTGCGCAACTCATGGCTGACGTTGGCAATGAAATGCTCGCGCATCTTCAAGGCCATCTCCAATTCGTGGCGCTTGGTTTCGAGCTCGGTTTGGTAACGAAGGCTTTTGCTCAAGGTGGCTTGGTACAAGCGGTCATAGATCAACGGCACAATGACCAGCACCCCAGTCACCAAACTGAACGTCATCCAAGACGACACCGCATGCTCGACGCCCAAGACATGCGGTGGTGTCCATCCCGCCAAATTGGCCCAGCCCAGGCTCAACTGCGCCAGCCACACCAACACCAACCAGACAGCCCCGGCTTGACGACCCACGATGTAAAACGGCATCAAGGGCAGCACCAGCATCCAGGCCAAGCGTGGCGATGAAACGCCTCCTGTTGTCCAAGCGGCATAGGCCAGCACCAACAAGCTGGTGGCAGTGCCGATGTGCACCGCCCAATTCAGGGGCATCCCATGGTGAATCAACACCAGCAGCAGCATCAAGATGACGGCCATCAACAAAAACACGGGCGTTGCCGCCTGTTGCAGGTTTGTCACCACATGCAGCAAGAGCACGCCAATGATCAAAAGACCAAATAAAAACACATAGGGCATCTTCCCCTGTCGGTAGCTTGCAGGCAGTCGGGCGACGATTTGCTCAAACCGTGAAGGGTCGGCCTTGTCTTGGTGCACAGCTCAGGCCCTCGCTTTTCGAATGTGGCGACTCACACAGCTGACCAGAACCTCGGTGTCCATGGGTTTGTCCAGTACCTCATCCATGCCAGCATCTAGGCAGCGTTGTCGGTCGACCGGATTGGTGTTGGCCGTGAGCGCCAAAATGGGCATGCGGGCCGTGATGGCCGGAAATTGTTTCCGGATTTGTGCGGTCAATTGCATGCCATCCATCTCGGGCATGATCATGTCGACCAAGGCAATGTCAAAGCTTTGGCTGTCCAACAAGTTCAGCGCTTGTGCAGCCCCGTCTGCGGTGACGATCTGCGCTTTGGGCCAGCATTTTTTGAGCTGCAAACGCGCCACCATGAGGTTCATCGGGTTGTCATCGACCACCAGCATGCGCAAGGCCTCATCTTGCAAACTGGCCGAAGATTGGGGGTTCGCTTCTGAGGGCGTGCTTGCGGCTTGAAGGGGTATTTGGAACCAGAATGTGGCGCCATGACCAGGCTCACTTCGAAGCCCGATCTGCCCCCCCTGCAAGTTCACCAGCTTCTCGCAAATGGACAAGCCCAGCCCTGTTCCACCATACGCGCGGGTGGTTTGTATGTTGGCATGTTCAAACCGTTTGAAAATCTGGCGATGCTCTGCTAGCGCTATGCCGCGACCTGTGTCGGTGAGCTCAAAGCGCAATTGGCCCGATTGCACTGCAATGCACAACTGGACCGTTCCTTGATCGGTGAATTTCAAGGCGTTGTCGAGCAAATTGCGCAATATTTGAAGCAGCCGCTGGCGGTCTGCATGCACCCGTTTTGGCACACCGTCTGAAATCTGGCCTGTCCAGGTCAAGCCTTTTTCCTGGGCACGGGTCTTGTGCGTTTGCAAGGCTTCTTGCATGAGCGGCTCCACATCAAAATCCACCGTGTGGACCAACAATTTTCCGGCCTGCAGTTGCGAAAAATCCAGAATGTCGTTGACCACTTGCAACAAGTGCATGGTGGAGCGGCGTATGTGGTCTACCACTTCCACCTGATCAGGGTGATCCGCCAACTCCTGACGCAACACCCCGTTAAAACCCAGGATGGCGTTCATGGGCGTGCGCAGCTCATGCCCAACCGCCGCCACAAATTCATCTTTGTGCGCCTGTGCCTGCAACAAGGCCTGGTGCGTGGCCTTGAGTTCTTCGTTTCCTCGATCCAGTTGCTGACGCTGCCTGTCGTGCAAATGATCGTACAAAAAAACAGCCAGCATCAAATTGCCAGCGACCAAAGCATTGTTCATCAAAGACCAGGGCACGGCCTGTTGCGTGATCTGAACATACACAGCCGTCCAGCCGTTCAAGGTGGCCACCAGCAAACCCGCCGTGAGCGACAAGGAAATGACAATCCAGATCAAGGTGGCCAGGGGGCCTAGCAGCAGCAGCACCGGCACCGACAGCACATTGAGCCACACCATGCCCATGGAATTGACGCCCCCAGACGCCATGGCAATGTAGGTGACCATGGTGGCGCTGATCAATGCGGCACCATGCACAACGGCTGCAAAAAAACGCGGCTGGTAAGCCAGGGGTACCAAAGCCACCATCAACACCGTGCACGCCAAATTGACGCGCCGATCGTAATACCCCGGCGGGATGATGAAAAAAAGCAAGGAGCTCAGCCCGATGGCCAGCAAAAAAATGACCAGCAGGTTTTCCCTGGAAAACAAAGTTTTGCCGTCGGCATCCGCACCGGCAGGCAACGATGAAGCACCCTTTCTCAACATGGGGCTTCAGCTGCTTTGTCCACGCAACCGGTCGATCAAACCATTGAGCTCGTCGAGCGAGCCAAACTGGATGCTCAGCTCACCCATCTCCTGCATCTTGCCCATGCGTTTGACCCGCTTTTTGATGCGCACTTCGACCTGAGCCATCAGGGCATCTGACAGCTCTTCTTCGACCCGCCGGATGTCACCCGACTTTTCTGCGTTCGCTTTTCGGGGTGCCGGATTCGCGTCGTTGCCCAGCTTTTTGACCAACACCTCGGTCTCTCTGACCGAGAGCTTTTTGGCCGCAATCTGATTGGCCGCTGTGATTTGATGGGCCTTGTCCAAGGCCAACAAGGCCCTGGCGTGGCCCATGTCGAGATCCCCGGCCATGAGCATGCTTTGCACCGGGTCGGCCAGATTGAGCAATCGAAGCAAATTGCTGGCCGCGCTGCGCGAACGCCCAACGGCTTGGGCGGCCGCCTCGTGAGTCAGCCCAAATTCTTTGACCAATCTTTGCAGGCCTTGGGCTTCCTCCAGGGGATTGAGGTCTTCTCGCTGGATGTTTTCAATGAGCGCCATGGCCGCAGCGGCCTCGTTGGGCACATCCCGCACGAGCACAGGCACCGACTCCAGACCGGCCAGGCGCGAGGCGCGAAAGCGCCGCTCGCCGGCAATGATCTCGTATTTGCCGGCGTTGTCGCCCTCGGTGAGTTGTCGCACCAAAATCGGCTGCATGATGCCTTGCGCCTTGATGGACTCGGCCAGTTCGTACAGCGCACCTTCGTCCATGCGCGTTCGAGGCTGGTACATGCCCGCCACCATTTGGTCGAGTCTGAGCTGATGGGGCATGCCGGTATCGGCCTCAAGCGGTGCATCTGACACCTTGGGGCCCAGCAAGGCTTCCAGTCCACGGCCAAGGCCTTTGGGTTTTTTGGTGACCATGGTCATTCTTTCAAAAGGGATTGCAAAAGCGCATGACCTTGTGGCCAATCGCCCAAAGATGCGTCGGCGTTAAGGTGTCCAAAAGGTCCGCAATTGAGCCATTGCGAACCCCAATTTTCGGCCATCTCCTGGGCGCGGTCGGTCCGGCAATGAGGATCGTTCTGACTGCCTACCAAAATACTCGGAAATGGCAAAGGAAGGCGCACGATGGGCGCCCAACCTGGCAAGCGCTCCCGGTGCTCAAGTGCCTCCACATCGCCAGGCGCAACCAGCAAGGCCCCCCGCACACGCGCCGTGTGGCGTGAAAACGAAGCCCAAGCGGCGACCAAAATACAGCCCAAACTGTGTGCAACCAACACCACAGGACCCGGTGCATCGCCAATCACTTCGTCCAAGCGCGCAAGCCAATCACCACGGCGAGGCCTGCACCAATCGTTTTGTTCCACCACGGTATAGCCATGACCTTGGGCCCAAAGCATTTGCCAATGCCCAGGGCCACTGCCTTGCCAGCCTGGCAAGATCAGCACGTTGACGGGCTCAGCCTCGGGTCGCACATCAAGGCGTGCGCCTTCGCTCAAAGTGTTCATGACCATGGCCACTGACACCGATCACAGCACGGGCGCGCGCTGGATCATTTCCTGGGCAAACTCAACATAGGCCTGACTGCCTTTGGCCGCAGGATCAAACACCACCCCTGGAACGCCATAACTGGGGGCCTCGGCCAATCTCACATTGCGTGGGATCACGGTGTTAAACACCTTGTCTCCAAAGTGGGCCTTGAGCTGGTCGCTGACTTGCACCTGCAGCGTGATGCGTGGGTCAAACATCACCCGCAACAAACCAATGATCTTCAGGTCTTTGTTCATGTTGGCATGCACCTGCTTGATGGTGTTGACCAAATCGGTCAGCCCTTCCAGCGCAAAATATTCACACTGCATCGGCACAATCACACCATGGGCACAGCACAAACCATTGAGGGTCAGCATGGACAAGGATGGCGGGCAATCAATCAGCACAAAATCGTAGTCGGCAGCAACGGCTTGCAAGGCCACTTTCAGCCGCTGTTCACGGTGCGTCAGTTGCACCAGCTCGACTTCGGCACCGGCCAATTCGCGGTTGGCGCTCAGCACGTCGTAGCCGCATTTTTCGGCCCTGACGACCGATTCGGCCACTGAGGCCGATTCAAGCAACACGTCATACACGCTGAGCTCGAGCTGCCGCTTGTCAATGCCCGAACCCATGGTGGCATTGCCCTGTGGGTCCAGATCGACCAGCAAAACGCGCTGATTCAATTGGGCCAAACCAGCCGCCAAGTTGACGGTGGTGGTGGTTTTGCCAACGCCACCCTTTTGGTTGGCAATGCAGAAAATGTGGGCCATAAGGAGGTGTCCGAGTTATTTGGAAATGGCCAACTTCAGACCAAAACCCACCAGAAAAACACCCGCCAGTTTTTCAAGCAGGCGTCCGACGCGGGGATTTGCGCGCATGCGTTCTGCCAAATGGTAAGTCAACAAGGTCATGCCCAAACCGTACAAAAACGTCAAGGCGGCAATGGTGGCCGCCATGACACCAAAACTGATCCACCCCAAGTGGGTTTGTGGATCAACAAACAAAGGAAAGAACGCCATGTAAAACACAATGGCTTTCGGATTCAGCAAGGTGATGACCACCGCTTGCTGAAAAAAATCACGCGGTCGAATGTTGAGTACGGGCGCATCACCCGGCTTGGCGGACAACAGCTTCCAGCCCAGCCAGGTCAGATACAAGGCACCCATCCATTGCACGGCCACAAAAGCGGCTGGATACGTGGCCAACACCGTCGCCACACCGGCCACTGCCATCCACATCAACACCTGATCACCCACGATCACGCCCAAAGTAGCACCCAAACCGCCAGCCACGCCGCCTTTACCCGTCGAGGTGATCAAGGCCAAATTTCCCGGTCCGGGAATGGCCAGAAACAACACAATCGCGGCCACAAAGGCACCATAGTCAGAAATACCAAAAAACATAGAAGGCTTTCGATTGAGGTTTGAGGTGATTGATTCATTTGACCATCAGCATTTTCAAGCCAAATCCCATCAGGCAAGCGCCCGCCAATTTTTGTAAAAAACCCGCCACTTGAGGCCTTGTTTGTATGCGCTCTGCCATCTTGTGCGTGACCCACACCACACCGACACAATAAACAAGTCCCAAGCTGGCAATGGTCATGGCCATCACCGCAAAAGTCACCCAGCCCAAGTGTTGAACGGGATCAATGAACTGCGGGAAAAATGCCAAGTAAAACAAAATGGCCTTTGGGTTGAGCAAAGTGATCAGCAAGGTCTCACGAAAATAATGTCCAAGCGTGATCTTCATGCTCGGCCCTGCGCCCGACTTGGCCATGATCATCTTGTAACCCAAGCACACCAAATAGGCTGCCCCCATGTACTGCACGGCCATGAAAAATGATGGATAGGCCTTGAGCATGGCCGCAACTCCCGCCACCGTGAGCCACAGCAAAATTTGGTCTCCCATTAACAAGCCCATCATTGAGGCCATACCGCCCATCACGCCTCCCATCGTGGTTGAGGTGATCAGCGCCAGATTGCCTGGACCAGGCAGGAACAAAAGCAACACAAACGTTGCCGAAAATGCGCCGTAATCTGAAATGCCCAACATGTGAACTCTTTGATAAGTAGACCTTGAGTGTAAATGCCACATGTTCGCTTTGGTTTATCTTTTCCTGTTTCACGTGAAACATGTTCTTTTTTACGATGTCTCACGCCCTGATGTGTTGGTCATTCATCCGAGTTCTGATTGAGTTTTTCGCTGCATTCTGCTGCCTTGGTCTTTGGCATTTCGACAAGCTCTTGTCCACAACATGATCTATGCCTCACCGAATGCAGATCAGCTTATCTGACCCCATGCGATTTGAATCGCCCCCGTTTTTTGCCATGTGTTTGTTTTGCCTGTTGATAAGACCATGTCTACAGGGAAATGCCCGCCTTTTGTGGGAACCACACCGCCTTGGCGATGCGTGGTGGTTTGCAAAGCTTTTCGCGACGATGGCGTCGCTCCTACAGGAATGCTTGCCTTTTTGTAGGCGCCCCGCCCTCGGGGCGATGGGTAGTGGTTTGCGGGCTCCCTCGCGGCGAGGGCGCCGCTCCTACAGGGAAATACCTGCCTTTTGTGGGGGCCCTGCCCCCGGGGCGATGCTCGGTGGCTTGCAAAGCTTTTCGCGACGAGGGCGTAGCTCCTTCAGGAATGCTTGCCTTTTTGTAGGAGCCCCGCCCTCGGGGCGATGGGTAGTGGTTTGCGGGCTCCATCGAGGCGATGGCGTCGCTCCTGGTATGGATTGACCTGTCAATAGGTGTCGGTTGTTTTACAGCTATCTCTCTGTTTCTTTTGTCTTCTCTGTCAGTGACTGTGGATCAGGGACTACGAGGCTGATTG
>JAIXOX010000131.1 GCA_027486555.1 Comamonadaceae bacterium | reverse complement strand
CTGCTGCCGCATCGCTGGACACCCGTTTAGTGTCTACGTGTCCACGATTTTTAAGTGGACACGTATCTGTTCTGACAGGCGGGAATCGAAAAGCAAGATGGGACGGCCGGACGCTTACAAAACAGGGGCTTTTCACCGGCACGGTCTCGCGCCAAAAACAGCTTGTGCTGCGGCGCATCAAAGATTGCAAAGGCAAACATCCCGATCAAGCGCGCTTATTTTCGAGGCCTTAAACGCAACAAAGCCGCCCAAGGGCGGCTTTGTCAAAAGAATTGGGATCTGACCCCAATTTAAGAAAACGACTGCGGCAAACAACTCAAATGGTCGATGGTCAAACTATTTGAACTGCCCCAGCTTGCTCAAGTTCTTCCACACCAAGGCCCCTGCCCCACCCAAGGCACCCACACGGGCACGGCGCAGCGCGTCCCAGTCTTCGCGGGTTTTGCGCACAATGGCTTTGAATGAACGATTGCTCGCACCGCCCAAGCGCATTTTGACAAACACCTCGGGCACATAAACCGCCTTGAAATCGGGATGGCTGAACATTTGCAAAATGCTGAAGTAATCGGCTGCAATGCGGTAACGCGTGTCAAACCCACCAATGCGCTCGTACCACTGCTTGCGCACATACAGGGTTGGGTGGGGTGGCATCCAGCCCCAGGCCAAACGCTGCGGGGTGAACACATTGCTTTGCCACACGCGCACCACCTTGCTCATGTCGTCTTTGCGCACGTAGTGCAAATCGCCATACACCGCGCAAACAGCAGGATCTGCAAAAGCCCGCGCCACATGCGCCAACACATCGGGGCTGGCATACACATCGTCTGCGTGCAAGAAACCAATCACATCGCCGCTGGCGTGAGCAATGCCTTTGTTCAGCGCATCGTAAATGCCGCGATCTGGCTCGCTGAGCATGACGGCCAATTGGCTGCGTCTGGCCTGCACCACATCCAGCGTGCCATCTTGGCTGGCACCGTCTATGACCACATGTTCACGGTTGGCGTAGGTTTGCGATGCCACAGAAGACAAACAATCGGCCAGGGTCTGAGCACAGTTGTAAGTGGCCGTGATGATGGAGATTTTCACAATCGTTTAACGACCCAATTGCCCATCACCAGTACATCCATTTTGGTTCGCAAAAAGCAATTCAACGCCTCGGCCGGGGTGCAAACCACGGGTTCGTTTTCATTGAAAGAAGTGTTCAGTACCATGGGCACGCCGGTTTGCTCATAAAAGGCGCTGATCAAACCGTGGTAACGCGGGTTGGTATGGGCGTAAACCGTTTGCAAGCGGCCAGAGCCGTCAACGTGTGCAACGGCAGGAATCAACCCACGCTTGGCTTCGCGAATCTGGTAGACCTGCATCATGAAAGGAACATCGGCCTCTTGCTCAAACCACTCGCCCACGGCACTTTGCAGCACCGATGGGGCAAAGGGCCTGAAAGACTCTCGGCGTTTGATTTTGAGGTTCAGAATGTCTTTCATGTCGACACGACGCGGGTCGCCCACAATGCTGCGGTTACCCAAGGCGCGTGGACCCCATTCCATCCGGCCCTGAAACCAACCAATGACCTCACCACGGGCGACGGCTGCAGCCGTCTCGCTGCACAAACGTGCCTCGTCGTCGATGCGCTCTACTGTGCAGCCCTGGGCAGCCACTTCGGCAGCAGAATCCTCAAGCTGCTGACCGATCACGTCGTTACTGAATTGTGGCCCCCAATAAGCGTGGTCGTGCATAGGACCGCGAGCTCCGCCCAATTGGTGCCACACGCTGTAAGCAGCACCAATCGCACCACCTGCGTCACCGGCCGCAGACTGCACGTAAACCTGCTTGAACGGCGTTTTGAGCAAAATCTTGCCATTGGCCACCGAGTTCATGCCACAACCACCAGCCACCGCCACCGCATCGAGCTTGTGGCGCGCATGCAATGTATTGAGCAGATGGAAGAAAGCCTCTTCATACATGGCCTGCACCGAGCGGGCGATGTCTTTGTGGTGCTGGGTTAAGGGTTCGTCTTTGCCACGCGCTGGGCCCATCAGGTCAACCAAGCCCTGGCTGAACAAAGCCCCCACCGATGGGGTGCCACCTTCCCACTCGTATTCGACCTTTTCGTTGTGGTGCCTGAAGCAAGCCAAGTTGAGTTTGAAACTGCCATCGGTTTGCAGCAAAACAATTTTGCGCATCTGCTCCAGATAAACAGGCTGGCCATAGGGGGCCAAACCCATGACTTTGTATTCGTCGCCGTAGTTGGGAAAGCCAATGAACTGCGTCAACGCTTGGTAAAAAATGCCCAGCGAATGGGGAAAGTACACCTTGTCTTCTAAATCGATTTGCGTGCCCCGGCCCACGCCCCAAGCCGCACTGGCAAAGTCGCCAAAGCCGTCCACCGACACCACCACTGCTTCGTTGAAGGGCGACACATGAAAAGCCGACGACAAATGCGCCATGTGGTGCTCTACCTGGTGCACCTGTCCTGTAAAACGCTCACCAGGAAAAGCCGCCGCAAAGTGGTCGGCCACACCCGCACGTTCGCGCTTGTTGCGCAAGCGGTCCAGCACCATACCCAGGTCAGGCCGTTTGGTGATGGTGTAGGCGAGCTTTTTACCCAGGTTGGCTTTGCCGTCTTGGTTAAGCGCTACATGATCCACCTGATCAAGGCTGATACCCGCCTCTGCCAAGCAATAACGAATCGCTTCGCTCGGGAAACCCGCCCAGTGTTTGATGCGCCGAAAACGCTCTTCTTCGACAGCGGCAATCATGATGCCGTTGCGCAGCAGGCAGGCGGAAGAATCGCCGTGAAAGGCATTGAGACCAAGAATGTAGGTATCTGTCATTTAAATTGAGATTTGTAGGTGCGACGCGCTCGCCGCGAAGGTATTTTTGGGATTAATCGTGCTGCTGTTTTTCTTGTCGTGACGCCAGCCGCGCTTCCAGCAATTTGAGCGCCAGCACTGCCTCAGCCACACCGCGTTGCAATGCGTAATAGATGCCCGCCCAACCGTCAAGCGCACCACGCCAAGCCCGATTTGCGCTCCGAATGTCACGAGTAGAGCGCGCCGCCACCCTGAACCGGGCAACCAGGACGAAAGCACAAGCCCTCCAACGACAACCCATAGTGCCTCTTTCCATCGCGGCGCGCCGCGGTCGAAGCCAGTGGATGAGAAGCGATCAAGCCGCATAAGCCTTTCCGCTTGTCGTGGTCGGTGCCCCCGACAACCCGGTCAAGGACAATACGTGGTCGAGATGCCGTTCGTAGCTGCGCTCAAGCGCGTAGGTGCGGCGAGAGTTTTGTTGTATTGTCGCGTTGACTTTGGACAGATCGATCAAAAGCCGATCCAGCCGATCCGGCAGATCACGGCTTTCAGGATTGGCGGCCGAATTGACTAGCGGATTGCCTTCATAGGCCTCAAGCCAACTCATCAGCACAACCTTTCCCGTGGCTAGGTATTCAAGCACCTTATGCGAGTTCAACGGCCGCCCGCCATCGAACTTTTCAGACAGGAAGGGTAATAGCCATACATCGACATCGCCAGACTCTGCGATGACCGTCTCAGGCAGGGTTAGCCCAGGAAACGCCACGTTGGCAGCAGCAAGCACGACTTTCAGCGATTCCGATCGCCGTTGTTCCACAGGAAGAGGCCCCCAGAAAGTAAAGCGAACCTCGGGGTGTCGGCGCACCATCTCCGCGATGCATTCCCAGTCTATCCAGATTGCCCCAAGATTAGCCACGAGTCCTACATGCGGTCTTCCCGGTTTCGTATGAGCTACGGAGCCGTTGAGCGCAGCATCCACATATATTTTCCCCAGCCCATGGCCAATGATGTGATCTTGCCTAACGGTCCCGCCCGCATTACGACAAAAATCTGGATGCAAGGTAAGAAAGTAATCGGCATGCTTGTCCCCCAGTCGATGTTGTCCCACATCGTCAACTAGATGAAATATTGTCTTGTCTGCGCCGAAGGGTCGCAAATCACTGAACTGATACGCGTTGTCGAAATCCCAGACCAGATCCGGTTTACCTACCCTGCGTCGAATCAACTTGGTCTGTATTTTCATCAGAAGGTCAAAGAGCCAGCGCGCACGGAATTTCAATTTGTAGGGAAAGAAGGTCTGATATTTGAGGTTCTCGATATTCTCGACCTCAGTCTGATCTAGCGTGACCCGACCTGCACGGCCAAGGTTGGTGGGCGGATCGACAAAAACCACCCGCCAGCCCCGCCCGGCCAGAGCCTGGGCGTAGTGATGCTTTGAGACCTGAAAGCCGGCCCATGGCTGTGGCGAGATTACGTAGGCAAGTGGACGTGCTTCGGCCATCGTGTCACTGTTGTCGCGTCACGGCATTCCGCGCCTTGGAAAGGCGGGTAACCCATTTCATGAAAGTTTGCCGCTGTGCGCTATCAGTGCCGTACTGCTCATGCGGAGTCGGCGCAGCACAAAGGATCGCATTGAACTCCGGCAAGGAGAACTGCAGTTTCTTAGCTACGTAGAACTTGTCGCTTGCCATAAGCTGCGCGTCATAGGTGGGCTGCTGAAGCTCCGCCAGTGCTTCCTCACGGGTTATTTCTCCAGTCAAAATTAGATTTGACAAATGAGCCTTACGTTTGTCGATATTGAATTTATGGGGCAGCACATAACCTTGATAGAACCTCGTAAAGGTCGACTCGTAATGTTTTCCACCGTAATCTCGCCAGCCTAGCTCTTTGATCAGCACTCCCTTGGCCTTAGCCTTGGAATAGTTCACCAAATCGAGGATTCCGACTGTTTTAATGCCTTTGAAATACGTGTACCAGATCTGGTGGCGCAGCCCATAGACAGTACTTTTGTGCAATGGCACTTTGCCAAATTTCTTGTGAATATTGGTCAGATTGACCAGATCCTGCTTACGATAATTCCAGGTCCGGGGCATCAGCCACTCTGTGGCCCAGTTGGTGCCTGAAAGAATCGTCTTGATCCCATGGCGTGCGGCAAGACGGCAAAGTGCGCCCTGTATCAACTGATCGGTTGTTACTTCGATATCCACAACTGAGGCAAGAAAATAAGCGCGCTGTAGATCTCTAAACTCCTCCCAGTCCATGACCAAAGTTTCCAGGTCAAACCCCAGCCTAGTGACAATTTCCTCAATGTTGCTGACTGCAAGTTCCGAGTTCCAGCCGTTATCGAAGTGCACAACCAGTGGACGCAGGCCCCACTCTTTGGCAAGATAGGCCAAGTATGAGCTGTCCACGCCGCCTGACAGGCCCAGCACACAGTCATAGCGTTTACCCGCGCCCGCTGCCTTGATGGCAGAGACCTGGGTGGCCAGCATCCGGTCCCGAGTTTTCGGGTCAGGCAGGCTAGCGCGAAACGCCTCGAATTCTGCGACGTAGTTACACCCCCCGTTTCCATCGAAACTGATGTCCGGATCAGTGGTGTCCATCACCGTGACTGTGCATACCTGATGTCGGATGTTGTTCGGATCGTTCATTGTTAATGTCAAATATTCTTAAAAATTTCGTTTTTTAATTTCTCAGCGGCTGGGTAGCTGATTAGAACCCCGCGGCCTTTTGCCTGATAGATAAAGAAGCTGCCTGCTGCGACAGCGGCACAGCCAGCTTCGCTTACCGCACGACTAAAGTCATCGAGCCCACCGGCCCCCCCGCAGGCGACAACTGGCGTGTCGGTCGCGTTGGATATCTGAGTGAGTTGGTCCAGGTCGTAACCTTCCCAGGTGCCATCGCGGTCGATGGCATAGGCGATGATCTCGCCAGCACCGGCGGCCGTGACCATGCGCGCAATCTCGGCAGGACTGCCCGACAGGGCTTTCCTGCCCTGAAGGATTGACACTTGAGGCTTGCCAAACCAAGTCTTGCGGAACGGCAGGCACACGCCAATAGACTGGCTACCCCATCGAGCTGCTGCCTGTTCAATCAAGTTAGTGCCATGAGCAAGCGCCGAGGACAATATTACCTTCTCGACCCCGCAATCAACGGTGCGCTCAATCCGCGCGATCGAATCCAGCCCGCCGCCATAGGCGACCGGCATGAAGGCCTCGGCCGCTATGTCAGCTATCAGCGCGTAATTAGGCTCCCGCTTGTCGACACTGGCATCGATATCCAGCAGCACCAGTTCGTCGACTTGCTTGGTATTGAAAATCTTCACTGCGTTGATCGGATCGCCGATATAGGTTCGCTTACCGAAACGAACCGATTTAACAAGCCGCCCGTCACGGTCGATCAACAGGGTCGGGATGATTCGAAACTGACGCCCCTGCTTGGGACGGCCAGGAGTGGGCACAAGGGTAATCATTTCACCACTTCTGCAGGGTTCCAAGTGGCAAAGGCACGCAATAGCCGTTGACCGAATAGGTGGCTTTTCTCAGGATGAAACTGCAGACCTATCACGTTTTCACACAGCACACCCGCTGCAAATTCGTAGCCATGCCACGTGCGCAATACGGCTTTCGCAGGATCATCGCAAAGTAGATGAAAACTATGCACGTAATAAAAGCGAGCATCCTCAGGCAGGGCTTCCCGAAAAGGATTTGGTAGCATTGCACCTTCGGCTTCCCACGTCTCAGACCAGCCCATGTGAGGAACCCGTAGCGACCCGTTCATTTTGTCACGATCGAAAGCAACCACGTCTGCGGCAATCCAGCCCAAGCCTGATTGCATGCCTTCTTGACTACTGCGCGCTATAAGTTGCGCACCAAGGCAAATGCCGAGCAATGGTGCTTTATTTGTCATTACCATTAGATTAAGGGGTTCAAAAAATCCTCGCGAGTGGAGTCCAGCCATTCCATGATCAAAGTGCCCAACACCAGGCAAAATTATCCTTGTGACATTGCTGAGTTCAGAACCATCTCGTACGATTTTGGCGCTGACATTCAGACTGCTTAGCATGTTGAGTACAGAGCGCACATTTCCAGCACCATAGTCTATAATACCGATCATTTCAGTTCTTCTTCATTATTAAATTCACTGTGTTGTTGTTTGGATCAATTAAATTTAAATACTCAAAGAAAATGAACGCGCAAACCCGTAAAATGAAAGAACACGGAAAAAGGCAGGGTCGTACCAAGTTTCTTTATCCAACATATCTGCAAAACTTCGGCGAACAAAATTAGTATCTAATAGATCGCCAAAAAAATCTAAAGCATCTTCCATCAAGTCACTCACTCTATCGGATTGTGGCCAAAGTGTTTGACTATCAGCGGATGCAAATCCAATTTTATCGCGTCGTTGTGCGATCTCGCGTGGCAACTCGGGGGTCGCATCACGCAAAATACGTTTCATATATCCAGCACCTACTAGATACTTAATAGGCAATCCCATTATAAACTCTACAAGTTCATGATCCAAAAATGGTAATCGACTTTCGACACCCCATGCCATAGAATGGCGGTCTTCTGAGTGCAGCTGGTAAGGTAATGAAGATAAATTAATTTGTTCAAGCGATAGCGCCTTGAACTCGCGAGGTGCCTTAGAAAATTTAGGCAAAGTACCTTTGACCCATGACCCTTTGTGCGGTCCGATTGATTGGCTTAAAGAGCTCCTTTTTGCTAAAAGCGAGCGTACGAAATTATGGACCACAAACTTTTGACTTCTATGTGTCGATGCTGCACGGGCGCGAATACCTTCCCAGAAACTTGACAAATGACCTTTTTGCAAGAGGTCTAACTGTGCTGAAAACCAAAATTCGCCATATCCTCCAAAATACTCATCTGCCCCTTGACCAGATAGCATCACTCTTAAGTCGTAATCGCGAGCAGTCTTATATACACAATATTCGTTATAATGACTTCCATTTAAAAAAGGTTGATCTTGTATACGACCAAGCTCCATAAGACGTTCAATTGTCCAAATTGACTCAGTATCTGGCCTCACTTCTATTTGAATTGCACTACACTTAGCTGCCATAATATTACTGAATGATCTTTCATCTATTCCCGCAATTTCTCTGTATGCGGTAATCGCGTGCAAAGGTATTTCAGGTGCATGCCCCTTAATTAAAGTTGTTATGACAGAACTATCAATACCACCGGAAAGAGTTACCCCCAATTTAACATCTGCACGGTGATGCTGCATGATACTTTTTTTCAGCAAATCTTGAGTGTGCAAGCAAGCATTATGATAATTTAAATCAATCGGCTTGACAGTTGATGTCAAATCGTACCAACGTGTCATTCGAAAAGACCCCGTACTCAAGTCAACTCGACCCATAGTTCCTGGCTTAAGTTGGAAAATCCCCTCAAAAAATGTTATTTGATCGTGAGATAATCGTCCACTAACCAAGAAAACTTTGGCTGCATTCATGTCAATTCGTGACCTGATAACACCAGTTGACAATATTTGCTTAGCCTCAGATGCAGCATAAATCGCATTTGGTGTTATACAATAAACAAGTGGTTTTATGCCAAACCGGTCACGTACAATATAAACAGCATTTTCACGTACCGAGTGAAATACAAATGCAAACATGCCCTTTAATTTATGTAAGCCTGACATTCCCCAAGTCTGCAATGATCTCAGCAAAACTTCAGTGTCTGAGTCTGTAGTAAAGACATGGCCCTTCGCTACAAGCTCTGCTCTCAACTCAAGATAATTATAAATTTCACCATTGAATATTAATCGATCTCCTTCCCGCTGCATAGGCTGTGCAGCGCGATCAGACAAATCAATAATGGATAAACGTGTGTGCCCTAATGCCACTTGACCTTTGATAGATATGCCATTTCCATCAGGCCCTCTATGCCGAACTTCATTAACCATTAATTTTATAGCTTCTTGAATATTATTATTTGAATTAAATTGTATCAAAGCAGCTATACCGCACATATTTTCTTTCAGTAGTTCATTTTTTATATTTATAACATATGTTTTTAATTTTTATAGTCAAATTGATATACAATGTACAGTCATTTATTTATCGGGCCAATCTGGACAATGCAAATATTTTTGTTTAAATTCTTCAAAGAATTTTGCAGGTATATATCCATTATATGGATTCGGTGATTTATAGTCACATCGCTTTTCAAGGTCAAGTTTCTTTATCACCTTTGCAGGTGAACCTGCAAGAACGCAAAAGCCACTTGGGAATGATTGGGTCACTACTGCGCCAGCACCCACGATGGTGTAATCACCCAGATGTACGCCAGGCAAAATTATGGAATTCATTCCCAAAAGACAATATTTGCCAATTAATATTGGGTCCGCCTTCTCCTGAATCGAAAGATCATAAAGATTGTGATTCCCACTAATTATTCCAACATTTGGTGCAATTTGGGTATAATCACCAATATATATTCCATTTATAGCGTAAATATAACAACCCGGACTCCATCCAGGTGAAGTCTCGATGCCAACATAAACACGCTTAGCATAACTTATTTTGCTAGTTGGATGCATTGGCCAATATGCAGATCCATTTTTCCCCAAAATACGCTGACTAAACCAGCGATAATAATCAATAGGAACCTGAGTTTCCGCAGTTTCAATAAAAAACTTACCACCCGGCAATTTCCCAATTAATACTGATATACCATGTTCAATTTTTTTCAATAGTCTACCAATAATTGAAATTTTATAATTTAATATATTACTCATTAATCCACCTCCAAACTTATTTAAACGGCCGACTTGCTAATTTGAAAGCCACGGACAATATAAATCAAATACACAATGCAAGTTCCTACCGCAAAGCTGTAGAGTACACCCTGAGCAGTTACTGTTAAGTAAGCCCCAACAATCATTGATAAGGTAATAATAACTAAACCTATTATTGATAGGATGAAGTCATCTCGTTGACACTCCATTACATAAAATACACTTGAAATTGGCGAACAAATCAGTTGCAGATAAAATGCTGGCGCAAGTATGCGCACAACATGCCCAGCGCTTTCCCAATTAGGCCCCAGAATAATTCTAAAAATGTCACTTGCGAAAACGATCAGAACAACAAATGGAATAAACCCCGCAGCAGCGAGGGTCAAACCCGTTCGAACATACAAACTTCGACAATCACCTTTAGTCAAACGATCTTCGGCAGCCCTTTGACGGAATACTTGTCCCATTGATCCACCAAATAGTGATAATGGCATCCCGATCAACTGACGTGCCCGACCAAATGCCCCCAAAACATCGGTAGCCTGAAAAGTGGTTATTGCAAATACTGGTGCTTGCATATTGAAAGTGCCTATTAGTTCAGTGGGCGCTGTATAAAATGGGAAATTACGGTAACGGAAGGCAAAGGCGCAACGCTGGCGAAAAGTACTTTTTTGGCGGCAACCTACCATATTATTTAGGAGATGTCGATAGAATAAATAGCCAAATACCTGGCCTAAAGCATAACCACCAAAAAGACCATGCGCCCCGAATTTAAGAGTACCAAACAGAAGAGATAAACTCGTTGTAATCAAAGAGCAATAAATAGGAATGCGGGCAAGTGATCCGAAACGATTACTTCTCACCGCTATCAACGTTGCAAGAGCAGTTTGTCCAACAGTTAAAACTGTGAATGGTAGAAGAAACGACCACAATTTTATGTCGCTGAATGCTGAACTACTTTCAGCGAGAAAGTATATGCCTAGCGCTGCACAGCCCGCAATGCAAGCAACTATCAATGTGACCGAAAATACAAGATCAACGATTATGTGTACGTCACCTTCTTTATCTAGTAGCGGAATTGCATGATGAAATTGCAATGTACCAACAACCCCTAAAATATTACCAATTGCCATATAAACGCCAAGCGGTCCATACTCTGCAGGTGTGTATGTTCTACCTAGAATAGGTGCAGCGAAAATTGGTACAGCTGCAGCCAAGAGTTGTCCACTAGACAACACAGCGACTGCTCTTGTAAATGTTGATTCTACTATTCGACGAATGCTAGATCTAATCACGAATGTTCGCCAAGCTTGGAATTTTTGACTGTTTCGGAATACACCTCTGTCATCTGTTTGGCTATGTTTACCCAAGCATACTTTTCCACCATCAAAGTTCGGGCCTTTTCGGAAAAGCGGAGTCTCCTGCTTGGCGAAGCTAGTTGTTCGACCAGCGCCTGCGCTAACGCCTCCGTGTTTCGTTCCACTATGCATTCGGCGTCAATCTCTTCGACAATTGTCTTCGCACCAACCCCAGGCGTAGTTATGACCGGTGTGCCAACGGCTAATGCCTCTGCGACAGACATTCCGAAACTTTCGCTTACTGACGGTGCAAGCAATACATCAGCACCTGCGAGTAATGACCATTTAGACATTCCATCCAATGGCCCTAGGAATACACCGCAAATTGATCCATCTGAGCGACATAAGTTTTGCTCGAAGTGCGAGCGCATGCCAATCTGGTCATGGCCTCCAATAAGTAATATCGCTTTCGGGTGAAGACGTACAGCTTCAATTGCTAGATCAAGGCCTTTGGTCCAGTCAAGACGGGCCAAAAATGAAACGCGCTGCCCTTGTGGCACATCTCCCCAAATCTTGTTTATTTCGGATTCACTGGGCGCGCGCGCTGGCAAATCAACCCCGTTCGACACTATCACTACTTTTGCAATGTCTAAACCCATTTCTTGCAACCCTAAAGCCTCACCCTTGGAAGTTACATGGATCGCCTGTGCTGCAGCTAGTTCGGTGCGCTCCATAAAGCGAATCCATAGCATCTTAGCCCAACGGGACTTTCCGGCCACCATCTCGGGCATCAACATACCTCTGGGTGAGATAACCACGGGTTTACTAAACTTGCGGGCAGTTCGTGCGATATAAGGTCCAGGCCATAAAAACATCCCGTTAATATGAACTATATCAATTTTTGGTATTAGTTTTTCAGCTAACTGTTTAATCTGCGGGCTGTAATAAATCCGCCGTGGTGCCTTAATCACACAGTAGTGCACCAGCACTCCATCAACATCGACTGGTCGATTATGTGGCACATCGAGCAGATTAGGTCCGTCCACATTGGTGGTAAGCACCGTCACCTCGTGCCCTAATTGCACTAAAGCACGTGCCAATCCATGTGTTGAGCGTACCGGGCCACCATAACGGGTGGCTGGCAGGTAGTTCGGTGCAAAAATCAGGATTCGCACGTGCTTCAGCTCAACCTCGTTATCTGATCTAGCAAGGTGCGGTGCTTCTCGACGAATGCTTTATATCCAAAACGTTCCTCGGCAACCTTGCGCGCCTCGACTGAGCGGGCGGCATGGACGGTATCGTTTTCTGTGAGCAATTGAACTAGCGCCGACGTCATGGCACTCAAATCACGCGGCGAGACCACGATGCCGTTGCGGGTGCCATCCACCGCCTCTGGTGAACCGTCCTCGTCACCTAACAACACGGGCAGGCCCGAGGCCATCGCTTCGATTGGCGTTAGCGGGATCCCTTCGCCTCGGCCAAGTCCTTTGTCACTGACCAACGCAAAGATATGGGCGGCACGGTAGATTGAGGTCAAGTCCTGCTCGTCTATTGGCCCGGTGAAAGTAACGCTGCCGGTCAATCCGAGTGTGGCCGCCTTGCTGCGCAATCGGTCAGCGTCGTCGCCGCGGCCAGCAATGACCAGCTGTGCCTGGGGCACCCGGTTACACACGTCCCCCCAGATTTCCAGGAGACGGTCGTAACCCTTGTGGCGCGCCGATACTGCCAGGCGCCCCAGTGTAAGAACCACGCGGTGCACCTCCAGGTCAGGCAGGCCGTATCTCGCGAACAGGTGCGGGGGAGGCGGGCCAGGCGTGAAGCGCTCCAGGTCGGCGCAGTCCCATATCACTGCGGGCTGATGTGGGTGCATTCCCTCGGCGACAACGTGATCGGCGGTGGCATGGCAATCGGCAATCACATGGTCCATTCGCGCCATGTGAGCGCGCCGGCTGGAGCTCAGCCCGCTCCAAAGTTCCAGACCATAGACATTCAGAACCGTCTTTGCCCCGCAGAGCTTAGCCAGACGGGAAACCAAGGGCGTGAAATTCACATGAGCACAAAGGATCAAGTCCGGACGCCAGACCATCGCCTGCCGAGCCGCTTGCAGACTGAAGCGTAGCCGGGTGCCTTTCGTGGCGGCCCCGCCCGCACCGCACCAGCTCGTTTCAAAAGACGTTTCGAATCCGTCTTCATCGGGGCTTAGCAGCGACAGTACCCGGACATTTTCTACGCCAACGATCTCGCGCAGCGCAGATATTTGGTAGCGGCTGTAACGGCTGATGCCGCCTTTGTCGAAGCAGCCGGGGGTAAGATGGAGAATTTTCATGCGCGCACTGTTACAACTGCGAGATTGACCAAAGAGCTATGGATTTGCCGCTGGCAGATCCTTCTGTTTCAAGGATAATTTGCAATGGTGCAGGAAGATTGAATGGGGCTGCCTGAAGATCCACGGGGCGATAGCCGCCAATTTCGATGTCTATATTTGCAGCCCGTCCGGGATAGGTCGTTGTCAGGAGATACTTAGCCCCAGATTGCCTGACATTCGCAAGAGCTTGTTTAACCATCCTGTTGGGCAAATGGATTAGACAATCGCGCACCATAACCATATCGCATTTAGGCAGCTGCGACGAGACAAGATCCAGAACTTGGAATCGGCCTAGGTCGGATTTCTCGGTTGAATTAGTAGTGATGAGCGCGGGCACGATGTCGGCCCCGATGTAGTTGATTCCTTTTGGTAAGGTCTGTGATATCCAATATGCATCCCCACAGGGAATATCGAGCATGCTTTGGATTTCATATTTTGTAAGAAGGTTTGGCAGCGCTTGCCTCAGAAGAGCAGTTGACTTCATCGTCGAGCCTGGACCTGAAATGCTTTCCGTTCCGTCCCAAACGTTATCACGTGCTATTTTTGAAAACACAGCCTCGCGTGATCGAATGTTGAGTGTTGCCCGCTTTGCCGCACGCAAGCGGTCTGCCAGAGGTTTAGGCATTGAGTACAGCAAACTTCTGGCCAAGTTGCGAAAAAGCGTCGAGGTCATCACGAGTTCTCCTGTGAGTCCGGTTTGAAAAGGGCAGTGCGTAAAGTTGTGCTGTACTGCTCAATGCCAAGTTGAGCTGTGCCCCATTCGAGTCCCGCCCTTGCCATGGCGTGACGTGCTTCATCTTGCAAAGCCAAGGCCTGCCTTAGAGCCGACGCAAGACTGGCTGGCGTCCACTCTTCATAAAGCACGCCACCGCCCGACTTGCGCACGATTTCAGCAGCGCCACCGCTTCCGGAATATACGATCGGAACCAGCCCAGCCTCCCAGGCTTCCATAACGACACGTCCTAGCGGCTCGTACTGTGAAGTTGAGACAAGGAACCGATAGTTGGTCAGCCACTTAGTCACATCGCAACGGAACCCTTGGAAGACAACCCGATCATCAAGCAAAAGCTCGGCCGTCCGAGTTTGCAGGTTCTCGGCGTAGTTATCACCCTGCACACCTTCACCGAAGAAATGGACAGCTGCTCGTGCCAACTCTAGCGAAGCCAGAGCCTCCACCAGAAGGTGTTGACCTTTGCCATAAGACAAGCGCCCCACACAAACAAACGCAGCTAGGTCTTTGGACGCGTATTCTTTTTTCGTATTGAAAACATACGGGTCATAGGCATTGTTGATCAGGGTGTATGCATCTTCCCAGGGCTTGTCCACCTTGAACATTGAATCGCTGATGTAAACCTTATGGAGGGGCGCACCAGGACGTCCTCGCAGCGGCGCAACCCGACCCACATCCTCGAGTAAGCGCACATGTATGACGAACGGAATTCGCGCAAGGCGAACGATCGGCATTATCAGTCGACACAGCCCGGCTTGGTTAAGATAAAGCCGGTTGGGGTGATGCTTGGCAACAAGTACGGCGATACGCATCATCGCCACGAGTTTTGCACCTCGGTTGCGCTTATTTAAAGAGCCGATCGGTGCGTTTTCGAACACGATATTTCCATGTATCGCACGATCCTTAGCCAGTGCGGCCAGAGCTGCCCCCAGCGGTGTCACTAGCACGACGCGATCCCAGGCCCCGGTCAGCGCTTTAAGCGTTGCGGCTAGGGCGCGCTCCGAACCCCAGAGCTGCAAGCCGGGATCGACGATCATGAGACAGGTGCGTTTCATGGCATTTCTTCCAGCCGTACCAGAAGTCGGTCAAAGACCGCCTCGTAGTTAAAGACTTTTTTATGAAGTTCGAACGCCCTTGCCCCTTCGGCCTGACATCGCACTGAGTCGCGCATGTAGCCTGTGACGACCCCAGCCAGTTCGGCAGGGTCATCCCCTTTCAGACAAGTGCCGATCCCATTTCCTTCGATGAGTTGCGAAACGCCTGGATTCTGGTCGCCAATCTGTGGCAGACCAGCTTTCATGTACTGGAACCGCTTGTTGCTAGCGCCAAGGGCGGTGCGCCACTGTTCGAAGCTGTCATCCAGAAGAGCCACCGCCAGATCGGCAGAGGCGACACGCTTTTCTGCGGCTGCTGTTTCCATCCAGCCGACAAAATGGACCTTGTCAGCAACCCCCTGTTCTGATGCCAGATTTTGCAAGGCTTTCGCTACAGGCAAGTTGTCGTTTCCGATCATGACGAAATGCGCATCTAAAGGCCAATTTCGAACTGAGCGGATAACCATATCGAGCTTCTGATTAAAACCAAGTGAGCCGCAATAGACGACCTCAAACCGCTTTAACAATGTTGATCTTTCAAGCGGCCGTTGTGTTCGAAGCGGATAATTCTCTATCACAAGGGGTAGCTCTCTAAGATCAAGGTTAACTGCCGTGTGCTTAGCGCGCACCTCATCGGGCACAACAACCAGTTGATAACCTCCTACAGCTTGCCTCAACCGTTTTTCGAGGAAGCTTTGCGGATCCTGCAGTAATTCGTGAAAATGGGCTATGCGTCGTCGAGATTTGAACGGGGTGAAATCGCTGAGGAAAACACCGATCGGGTCATAGCAGATTTCCGTGGCTTCTCGACCAGCCCGCATCCGTGCACCGAGCAATGCCCGTACATACGACACATTACGTTTAACCCGACTTGAGAAGGCCTGACTTGGTGCAAGGCAAGTGACCCTAACGCCAGTGCAGGAAAAAAGTGGAGCTTTCTGTTCATGCGTCAATGGTGATGTCACTATTTCTACTGCGTACCCAGCTGCTGCTAACAGACGTGCTTGATATTGCACTGGCGGATAGCCGTCAATCGGTCCAGGAGAAACAAGGATGAAACTAGTTTTTCTCATGGTCGCTCTTTCATCCGAAACCCATATCTAAACTGTGTAGAAGTAATTTCTGCAGCACGCTTATTTCTGTCCAAAGCAATTTTCAAAGCACTCATGATGATCCATGCAAAGACTACTCCGTTAACGATGAAGAACGGCCGAAGTAACGGGTCTATTGCAACAATGCCAACTACGTATAGTCGGGCAAACGCCATGAAATCACCCCGCAGCAGGTGAGCCGCAGCAGCGCGGTCCAGCCGTGAAATTAACAAGCCAAAAACAACGAAGCCAATAAATACCCCAAGATAGCCAAAGTTGATGAAAAATTCGAATACCGTACCGGTTCCGAATGTCGCGCTGTCAGACAAAATTATTCCAGTGTGTTCAGACATGAAATCACTACCTCCACGCACTGGCTTGTCCGGCCACAGAAAACGGGGCAACAGTACGAGCGGCAAAATTGCCAGTGTTGAACCGTTTTGAGAAAGTTGAGGGAAAATTTCGTGGTGTGTAATCATCTTCCCAATGAAGAGGTTCAGATTCAAACGTATATTTATGACATCGAGTGAGGCAAAGTTCCAGGGTGAAAAAAGTTCGGTTTGTGATAAAGCTCTGATGAGCACATCTGTCAACGAGCCACTGCCATCCCAGACCGCGAGGCGGATTTCATCGCGATATGAGAACCACCCGACAAAAGCGGTGAGCAGTAGGTAAACCAACACAAAGCCAAGCACCGTTTTACCAAGTGGATTTATTGCACTTTGCTTGCCGCTTAGCTGTGCCATCCAGAAAGCAAGAATTGTTGTACCAAACAAGAAGCCGTAAGAAACGAATCCGAACAAGAGGATGTAATAAGCTGGAATCAGCATCGCTACAATCACCCAAGGAGATATTGATTTATTAAAACCCGTGCGTTTCGATAAAAAAGCCCCCATGGTTACAAAAATAACAGCTAGATTTCTACCAACCTCCAGTAACGCATCGGAAAGCAAAAAACTGACACGAAGGTAATTTAATAGAAAACTTGCTGCTGCAAGACTGCCCAGTGCGATAAGAATTGACTTTACATTTACAACAACAGTTGGTGCGTAAATATACGATTTTTTTACTCTTTGGTGCACCCGACGTAATGCACCGCAGCCAATAGCAAAACCCAACAGACCAAGGAGTGAAGCAAAAGTGGCTTTCACCACCATCTCTTCTGTAAAACCGTAAGAGTTCAAATACCAGTGACCGTCCGGTCTTAGATGCGTGTAACCAGGAACCGCGTAGACGAAGCAGCCACCATAAAGGAAGCTCATGGTCAAAACCAGAGCTGCAGGTAAACCGACGCTACCCCGTTCAAGGGTCCGGCGAACAACCAGTACGACCAGCGTAACCCATACAACTAGCATTAGCTGCATGGTCAGGTGAACACCACCGATGCTGCTGCTATCCATGATCCGCCCGTGTTAATTTCCAGCCTGGATTTAACTCTGATTTGACTATCTGAACAGGGTTGCCAGCAGCAAGGACGTTTGAAGGCAGGCTGAGCGATACCACTGAAGCGGCACCAATCCAAGTGCCAGCACCAATTGTCACGCCGGGCAAAATGACCGCGTTCAATCCGACTGCAGCATCATCTCCCACAACCACCGGGCCACTAATAAGAGATTGTTCAGTGCGAGAAACCATACTTGTGAACTTGTATTTCTTGGTGTCGTTTCGGTCGACAAGATTCGAGTGATGATGCGATAGCGTGTAGATCATGCTACCGCTGGCCAAAGTCAAGTTATCGCCGATTTTCACGCCACCGTGTCCTTGGATCACCACGAAATTGGCGATATGAACGTTACTACCGATACTTACATTACCTGGCTCCAAATCGAAATCCAAATTTTCCTTGAACATGATTGGCCCACACCCTATTGAGGGAGGAGCAGCAAGGATCACCACGTAGTTGTCTATCCAAGTGTTGTCGCCGATCGAAACATACTTAGGGTTTAGTATTCGTACCCCAACATCAATCTTGACGCCTTTGCCGATAAACTTCAAACGTCGCCGGTAATACTGGTAGCGCAGGATCCGTCCTAGCGGTCCCGGTACATTTATCAATGAACACTCGACCAAGCTCCACATGATTGTGACTAGGTTTGTCGCGAAACGATTCATGCAAAAGCTAACTAGTGGGCATTTACGACTGTCCGTACTACATTACAAATACGGTCCAGATCCGCTTCAGTGAGTGCAAGATAAGTCGGCAAATTGAGACCTTCTGCTGCGACTCGATGTGCAACCGGTGTGTTGGCATCGTCAAGATAGGGCATATCGGACATGGGGTAAAAATATGGCCGTGTATCGACACCAAGCGCTCGCATCTCTGTGCCAATTCGATCACGCTTGATAGCATCAATACCTTTAATTTCGAGGCAAATCATCCAGAAGCTATTTGTACAACCCGGCGTTTCACGGTTTAGCCGGATACCCTCCACATCAAGCAGTCTATTGGCATAGCCATTAAACAAGGCGCGCCGCTTTGCTAGAAAATTATCGATCTGCTCCAACTGGGCGCAACCCAAGGCAGCCTGAAGGTTAGTCATTCGGAAGTTAAAACCCATCCTTTCGTGCCAATAACGTTTCGAGGGGGACATGGCATGATCTCGAAGATTACGAAGCTCGCTAGCTAAGGCATCATCGTTGGTTGTGACCATGCCGCCTTCACCCGTCGTGATGTTTTTATTTGCATAAAAGCTAAATGTCCCGCAGTCACCGAATGTGCCTACACGTTTATTGCCAAGGGCACTGCCATGAGCCTCTGCGGCATCCTCGATCACCCGCAAACCCCGACGCCTAGCGATTTCAAGGATGCGTGGCATGTTAGCTGGATGCCCGTAAAGATGAACGGGCATGATTGCGCGTGTGCGTTCTGTGATCAGCGCCTCAATCTTGTCCGGATCGATACACAAGGTTTCAGGATCGACGTCGCAGAAAACAGGCCTACCGCCCACCATCAACACTGAATTAGCAGTCGCTACAAAGGACAAGTCTGGCATGATCACCTCATCGCCAGACCCGATGCCAAGTGCATGCAAAGCAAGGTGCAATGCCACAGTCCCGTTGGCCACACAAATAGCATGCTTAACTCCACAAAAGGAGGCAAAATCTTGCTCGAATCGAGTGACATAAGCACCTAGCGAAGAGATCCACCCGCTTTTGACAGCATCTGTAACGTAATCTAATTCGCGTCCGACTAGAGTCGGCATAGATACAGGATAGAAGGGGTTTTGATTGGTCATGATCTCTTTAGGTTCCATATCAGAATGTAGAAACGCCTAGTCCTGCATCACTGAGGATGCGCTCCAAGCGATGTTTATAGGTGTGTTCAGCAATGACACGGGCATGGCCTGCAGCGCGCACACCTCGTGCCCAACTAGGCTCTGCCTTAGCCTTACCAAGATGATCGAGAATCTCGTCAACCGACGTATATGTAAGAACTTCGCTGCCGGGCTCAAAACACTCTACTACAGCCGGCTTGTTTTCGATTAATTGCAAACCGCCTGCGCCACACACCTCGAAAGCTCGGCAATTTAATGAATTTCCCTCTGAGAGCGATGTCGAATTCAGGCAGGCTAAACCACCGTTGAATATTTGGCTTTTTTCTTCTTTAACAATATAACGGCCCTTGAAAGATTCTTGCACCGTACGGTTGGACCAGCGGGGGGGGGGTTTCCATAAAGCGCCAGAGACACCCCTTTATTAGCTAAACGTTCTACGATGATTTGACGATAGCCGTAGTAATTTCCTGCAACAACCACTGAATCAACTAATGTCACGCCAGTGGTAGGTATCAAATGCCATTCAGGATTTGCCGCCTCGTGTAAGTACTCTGCTGACAACCCTACCGCACGGAATTTAGCTACCGCCAGTTTGTCTTTGATGTAAATACGATCCCACCCGTCTGTTAGCAGCCCCATCCCGCGCATGTTGGCTGGCGTGTCCCCCCACCACGCGACGCAAAGTCCAACTCCGTTAGCCTTGAGATCTGCCAAGACCTCATCGCGCAGTGCCAGAGTTAGACACAGCACTATATCTGGGTGCCAGTCACGTGCTTGTTCCAGAACCCATGTCTCCTGGCCACTCAGCGTTTGCGGACGATAACCCTGCCAGGCGTCGTGGAAGATTCGTTGAATACGCCCGCGGTCTTGAAAAGCCAATCCACCCATTGTGCGGACTTCATGCCCCATCGCTTTGAGCGTATAAACAACGTTGTCGGTGAAACTGTCCGGTGCCGGAAAATTCGGTACAAGAATCTTAAGTATGCGTCCCATCACATTAATGCTTCTGCTAGCGCTTGTGAGACTAGCTTCTGTTGGGCTTCGTCCAAATAGGGGTGAATTGGAAGACTTAGGACATGCCTTGCCGCAGCATCACCATTAGGCAGGTGAGCTAAAGGCTCGGCCACAGCAGGCTGCTGGTTGAGCGGGATGGGGTAGTGCACTGCAGTGGGGATATCGACTTGTTTGAGTTGATCTTGCACAGCGTTGCGATTTGGGATGCAGATGGTGTACTGAGCCCAGGCGCTGGTGTTATGTTTTTTTATGTGTGGTTTGACGATCCGGCATGATTCGTCAGTGGCTGATCGCTGGTGGTGCCAGCTCCTACTAAAAAGCGTGTTGTAAGTGTCAGCAACCCGTTGGCGTTGGGCTAGTTCTTCGTCAAAAATGGCTAGTTTGGGAAGCAAGATGGCTGCTTGCAGGGTGTCTAGGCGGCTATTGATTCCTACGCGGATGTGGTGGTAGCGGCGGTCTTGGCCATGGCGGGCAATTTGGCGCATTACCTTGGCCAGTTGATCGTCATTTGTAAAGATGGCACCCCCGTCACCATAGGCACCTAGTGGCTTACTGGGAAAAAAACTTGTGCAGGCAATAGTGGTCAGATTGCAGCTCTTGCGCCCTTTGTAGGTGGCACCAAAGCTTTGGGCTGCATCTTCGATCACAGGGATACCGTGTTTGGCGGCTATGAAGTTAATTTCGTCATAGTCTGCGCATTGGCCATACAGGCTTACCGGAATGATGGCTTTCGTACGAGGCGTGATAGCTGCCTCTAACAGTGCAGGGTCAAGGTTATAGGTGCGGGGATCAATGTCCACATAAACGGGTTTGGCTCCCAGTTGAGCCGCAGTCTCAGCAGTGGCAATGTAGGTAAAGCCGGGAGTAATAACTTCATCTCCGGGGCCAATTCCCAGCGCCATTTGGGCGATTTGCAGTGCGTCAGTACCATTAGCACAGGTAATGCAGTAATTGGCACCGGTGTATGCAACCAGTTTTTCCTCCAACTCGGATACTTCGGGGCCCAATATGTATTGACCGTGGTCTAACACACGCTGTATGCCCGCATCAATCTCGGTCTTCAAACGTTGATATTGACTTTTAAGGTCACAAAATTCCATGTTGATCTTTCCGACATCTACTCTTGAACACTGCAATAGCCTTCGCGCAGTACATATTTCTGTCCAGTATTCGGACACAGTGTTTCGGCATTGCCTGTCAATGGCAACGCTAACCGTTCGCCAAACTGGCTCATCCAGCCAATTTGCCTTGCAGGTACGCCGGCCATAAGAGCATATGGTTTGATGTCTTTATTAATGACAGCACCTGCAGCAACAAATGCATACTCGCCCAAAGTGACACCACAAACCACGGTGCAATTGGCACCCAAAGTCACGCCTCGTTTGACTAATGTGCTTCGGTATTCGTTTTTACGTGTTACTGCGCTGCGAGGGTTAATCACGTTTGTAAAAACCATGCTCGGTCCGCAAAATACATCGTCTTCCATCGTAACGTTGTCATAGACGCTGACGTTGTTTTGAATCTTGCAGTTATTACCAATAACTACGTGATTTCCTATAAATACATTTTGACCAAAAGAGCAGTTGCTACCAATTTGGGCACCGCCGCTGATGTGCACCCAGTGCCAAACGCGACTATCGTTACCAACTTGGGCACCTTCGTCAACTATTGCTGTCGGGTGAATGGTTACGCTCATGTCAGTATTCCAAGGGCAAGGCAACACGCTTACCGTCACGGGACGATAAGTACATCGCAATTAGTAACTCCAGCGTTATCAGACCTTCGCGTCCATCTGTTTCGGGTTCGGAAGAGCCTCTCAAAGTTTCAATCACATTGCGATAGTAGAGAGGGTGGCCTAAGCCATAGACCGAGGTGGTCTGGTAACTACTCGAACCTACTTGTGCATCTTCAGGGCGAGTGTCTGCAAATTCCCAGGTTTGGATCTCGTTGACCGCTACGCCGCCAATTCGCACCGTGCCCTTTTCACCCAAGATAGTAATGCTCCCTTCCATGTTTTTGGGGTATGTGAGCATGGTGACATTTAATGTGCCCATGGCACCGCTACGCCAGCGTATAGCAGCCACGCCACTGTCTTCAACTTCGATGTTCCGGGCTTGGGTGGCTGTATAAGCCATAACGCTTTCGACCGGGCCAATCATCCAGTGCAAGAGGTCAATGTAATGGCTTGCCTGATTCATAAAAGCGCCGCCATCAAATTCCCAGGTGCCGCGCCATTTTGCTGCGTCGTAATACTCTTGAGGTCGGGTCCAAAACACATTCATGGCAACTGAGTAAATTTTGCCAAATCGGTCTTGCTCAACGGCCTTTTTTAAGAGTTGCAAAGTAGCATTTCGTCGGTTCTGCTTAACTACAAACAAACGCACGTTGGCATCGTCACAGGCTTTGACCATGCGCACGCCGTCGTGCCAGCGGGTTGCCATGGGTTTTTCGGTCATCACATGTTTGCCTGCGGCAGCTACCTGGACAGCTTGGTCGGCGTGCAGCCCGCTGGGGGTAGTCAAGATCACCAAGTCGGCAGTGGTGGTTTTGAGCAGGTCAGCCAGACTGCTGTGA
The DNA here is from genome assembly GCA_027486555.1 of Comamonadaceae bacterium. GTDB lineage: Bacteria > Pseudomonadota > Gammaproteobacteria > Burkholderiales > Burkholderiaceae_C > Limnohabitans_A. The sequence continues at coordinate 11,238 of JAIXOX010000131.1, read as the reverse complement.
CCCGTAGCTTTGGTGCGGGCTACGGCTTGCTCAAGGGCAGCGGTATTAACGTCACAAACGTCAACAAGCTCCAAATCTTGTATGTGACTTTCAATGGCGCCAAAGTGGTTATTGGCAATTCGGCCACAGCCAACTAGGGCGACACGAATTTTGTGCTTGGTGATAGGTAAGTAGTTATGCATGGCGTTTGACATCAGAGACGGAAGACGGTAAAGCCTGCAATGGCGGCATCGTGCCGGTTGTAGAGGCTTTTGATATCCGCCAGCACGGGTTTGTCACCACGGCAATATTGGCGCAAATCAGCGGGTATAAGGTCGCGATACTCGTGATGTCCAACTGCAACCACCAGAGAGTCAACTGGGTGATTGTTATCGACAGTACCAAGGCTTAAGTTGTACTCATGCGCAAATTCGGCTGCATCTGCCCAAGGGTCAGTCGAGACCACATTAACACCCCAGGCCTGCAACTCGTGAATCAAATCAACAACTTTGCTGTTGCGAATGTCAGGGCAGTTTTCTTTGAAGGTGACACCCAGTACGCCCACAGTGCTGCGAGCCACGTCAATGCCATTGACCAACATTCGTTTAATGAGGTTACGAGCTGCATAGCGCGACATGTTGTCGTTGATACGACGCCCAGCCAAAATAACTTGAGGGTTGTAGCCAACTTCTTCGGCTTTGTGTGTAAGGTAATACGGGTCAACGCCAATACAGTGACCACCAACAAAGCCCGGACGAAAAGGCAGGAAGTTCCATTTGCTACCAGCTGCTTCAAGTACTTCAAGTGTGTCAATGCCCAGGCGATCAAAAATCACTGAGAGTTCATTCACAAGAGCGATGTTGAGGTCACGTTGTGTGTTTTCGATGACCTTTGCTGCTTCGGCCACCTTTAGGCTGGTTGCTTTGTGTGTACCCGCCGTGATAATACTTTTGTAAAGTTCATCAACTGTATTAGCTATCTCAGGAGTACTGCCACTTGTGATTTTCTTGATTTTTGTGAGCGTATTGACCTTATCACCAGGGTTAATACGCTCCGGGCTATAGCCACAAAAAAAATCTTGGTTAAATTTAAGACCGCTGAAATTTTCTAAGATTGGTACGCAAACTTCTTCTGTCGCACCAGGGTAAACAGTTGACTCGTAGATTATGATGGCACCAGGCTTGAGAGCTTTGCCTACTGTCTCGCTAGCCTTAATTAGTGGTGTTAGATCTGGTCGATTGGCTTTGTCAATAGGAGTGGGTACAGTGACGATGAACACATCTTGATCGGTTAATGCATTTGATTCGGTGCTGAATTGCAAATGTGTCGAACTCGCCAATTCCTCGACTGATGTCTCCAATGTCCGGTCTTCCCCGTTTCTCAATTGATCGATACGCTGAGAATTAATATCAAAACCTAGTGTGTCATAGTGTTTTCCGAATTCGACTGCAAGCGGAAGTCCGACATAACCTAAGCCGATGATGGCGATTTTCATATGGTGATTGATTCAAAGATGCTGGATTTACGGCATACGCCCCATTCCAACAGCGAAACTGCAAGTTATTCGAGGCTGACGTTGACGGTGTAGCCGTTGTTTTTGAGCAGTGCGTGTTGCTTGGCCTGCTGCAGGTCGTAGGCAACCATTTCTTGGCACATTTGCTGTGCGGTGATCTCGGGCACCCAGCCGAGTTTTTGTTTGGCTTTGCTGGGGTCGCCCAAAAGGGTTTCGACTTCTGTGGGGCGGAAGTAGCGGGGGTCGATGCGGACGATGGGTTTGTTGTTGGCATAACCCACTTCATCCACGCCCTCGCCTTGCCAGGTGATGTGCATGCCCAGTTCTGCGGCGGTCCATTCGATGAACTGGCGCACGCTGTATTGCACGCCAGTGGCGATGACAAAGTCTTCGGGCTGATCTTGTTGCAGCATCATCCACTGCATGCGCACATAGTCTTTGGCGTGGCCCCAGTCACGCAGGGCGTCGATGTTGCCCATGTACAAGCACTCTTCCAGCCCTTGGCTGATGTTGGCCAGGCCCCGGGTGATTTTGCGGGTGACAAAGGTTTCGCCCCGTCGTGGGCTTTCGTGGTTGAACAAGATGCCGTTGCAGGCATACATGCCATAGGCTTCGCGGTAGTTGACCGTGATCCAGTAGGCATAGAGCTTGGCCACCGCATAAGGGCTGCGCGGGTAAAAGGGGGTGGTTTCTTTTTGGGGGGTTTCTTGCACCAGGCCATACAGTTCGCTGGTACTGGCTTGGTAAAAGCGGGTTTTCTTTTCCAGCCCCAAGATGCGTATGGCTTCCAGAATGCGCAAGGTGCCAATGCCGTCCACGTCGGCGGTGTATTCGGGGCTTTCAAAGCTGACGGCCACATGGCTCATGGCGGCCAGGTTGTAGATTTCGTCGGGCTGGGTTTCCTGGATGATGCGCACCAGGTTGCTGGTGTCGCTCAGGTCGCCGTAGTGCAATTTAAAGTTGGCGTTGCTGACGTGGGGGTCTTGGTAGATGTGGTCTACACGCTGGGTGTTGAAGCTGCTGGCGCGGCGTTTGATGCCGTGGACGATGTAGCCTTTTTCTAGAAGGAATTCGGCCAGGTAGGAGCCGTCTTGGCCGGTTATGCCGGTGATGAGGGCGACTTTGGGGTGGGTCATTGGGGGGGTCGGCGGATTCAGAAGTCAATCGCCCCGAGGGCGGGGCTCCTACAAAGGGGGAAAGGGTCAGTGGTTTTGCAGGAAGTCGGCGTAGGCGTTGGTCAGGCCTTGGTGCAGGGGGACTTGGGCTTGCCAGCCTAGGCTGTGCAGGCGGGTGCTGTCCATGAGCTTGCGGGGGGTGCCGTCGGGTTTGCTGGTGTCAAATTCAACTTGGCCGGTGTAGCCCACCACTTGCGCAATGGTGTGGGCCACTTGGGCAATGGTCACGTCTTGGCCGTAGCCCACGTTGATGTGGCTGAGCATGGGGCTGGTGTGCTGCGCGTAGCTGGCTTGCGGCAGGTTCATGACGTGCACGCTGGCGGCGGCCATGTCGTCTACATACAAAAACTCGCGCATGGGGGTGCCTGTGCCCCAAATGGCCACGCTGGGAGCTTGGTCCAGTTTGGCTTGGTGAAAGCGGCGAATCAGCGCTGGCACAACGTGGCTGTTTTCGGGGTGGTAGTTGTCGCCCGGGCCATACAGGTTGGTAGGCATGACGCTGCGGTAGTCCACGCCGTGGCTGGCACCGTATTGGCGGTTGTAGCTTTCGCACAGCTTGATGCCGGCGATCTTGGCAATGGCATAGGGCTCGTTGGTGGGCTCCAACGTGCCAGTCAGCAGGGCTTCTTCGGCCATGGGTTGTGCGGCCATTTTGGGGTAGATGCAGCTGGAGCCCAAAAACAGCAGCTTTTGCACGCCGTTTTGAAAGGCCGCGTCGATCACGTTGGCCTGCACCATGAGGTTTTGGTAGATGAATTCGGCCGGGTAGGTGTTGTTGGCATGTATGCCGCCCACCTTGGCTGCGGCGAGGTAAACCTGGTCTGGCTTTTCTTGGGCGAAAAAGTCACGAACGGCGGCTTGGTTGGTCAGGTCCAGCTCGGCGTGGGTGCGGGTGACAAAGTGGGTGTGCCCTTGCGTACGCAAGGCCCTGACAATGGCAGAGCCCACCATGCCGCGGTGGCCAGCTACGTAGATTTTGGGTTCGGACATGGGGCGGATACGTGCCAAGGCTTGCCGGGCTGTTGCGCGGGGCTTGGGGGTCTGCTTTTTGGGGGGGCTGGGCGACGGGTTTGTCGCTTCGCGAGGGGATGGGTGTCGGACCTGAAGGTGCCGACCTACTTGGGGTGAGGTTTGGTCGGTATTTTTTGTACCGGGGTTTACGAGGTTTTGCCTGTTTTTTTAGGCGGTGGTTTGCGGGGCTATCGCGACGGGGGCGTCGCTCCTACAGGGTTTGTGACCTAGGCCAATTTAATTGGGGTCAGATCCCGATTCATTAATTGGGGTCAGATCCCGATTGTTGTGACCCAGACCAATTTAATTGGGGTCAGATCCCGATTCTTTTTATTTTATTGGGGTCAGATCCCGATTTATTGGGAGGGCGTTTTATGTGCTTTTGTGTTTTTATGGCACTGAAAACGGGTTTTGAATTCTCAAGCCTTGCAGGGTCATGCCGTGTTGCATGTCTTCACTCATGAGGGTGCTGGCCTCGCAAGCGATGGCGGCAGCAACGATGTGGGCGTCATAAAACGACAATTGGTGCTGCTGTGCAATTTGCACAGCGTTTGCATGGGTTTCAACGGTCAGGTGTATGACGTTACAACTGGCCTTCACGGCGTCCAAAAGAGCCTGTGTTTCTGACCAAGGCATTTTGAGTTTGCGACGGCTAACCGAGGTTATTTCGTTCAGCACTTGCACGCTGATAAAGGGCTTTTGATGCAGCAATTTTTCAGCGGTGTTGGCTTTGGTTTCATCTGCTGACAAAAGATACAAAATCACATTGCTGTCTAAAAAAATGCCGCTCATGGGGCTTCGTTGGCTTCGAGTCTGTTGAAGTGAAAGTCGCTTGGCAATCTGCCGCGAAACTGTCTCAGTCTTGCCAGCAACTCAGTTGGGCTGGCTTTTTTGCTCACTTCAAACTGTCGCTCACCCACCAAGTGCAGCTCGACTTCTTCACCTTCTTTGAGACTCAGGGCAGCGACCAGACTGGCCGGAAAACGAACCGCGAGAGAGTTTCCCCACTTTGCTACTTGCATGAATAACCTCTTTTGATATACAAAATTTTATTGTATATCTGGTTGTTGACATGCACCACTGGATGGCTTCAAGGAGACCCGCAAGGAAAATTGGGGTCAGGGAAATTGGGGTCAGATCCCCATTAATTCTGCTCATGTGGCCACAGGTAAAACTTTTCTGAGACTTCTTATTTTTTGCCAGAGCAGCGCCTTGGGCATATCCATGGCCATGACTTTCATGCACCGATCCAGCCAGCCTTGTCTGTTTTGCATTCTGTCTATGGCTTTTCCCAGATCCCTGGCGATGGTGGTGCCGTAAGCCTCGGTTGCTTTTTCAAGTGCTTCCTGCAGCTGAGTCAGTTTCAAATTCATCATGGCCAGGTCAATGATGTCGCGACTGAAAACACCGTCGTCGGCTTGGCGGTCTGAATTGGCCAACATTTTGCTGGCCGCCAGGTCGAGCAGCGTCAGGGTGCTGACACCGCATATTTGGTCTTGCGATTCGGGCTCTTGAAAAAGGATGCGACCTTCGCGAACGATTTCAAATTTAATAGCGTGTCCGTCCATGCGCACTTGCGTGCGAATGCCATATTGGTCAGCGCGCACTTCACGTAACAGCTCAAGCGGCATAGCACCTTGGCGCGTGATGGGCGCAAAGCCGTGAAGGCCCGTGAGCAATTGGCGCAGCTCTCGGTAGCCTGCCGGATCGGACACCAAAAAATCAATGTCCACCGATTCACGGTATTCACCAAACTTCAAGGCAATACAAGTTCCGCCCCCAAACCAGCACGCGTGTTGCGCCAACACGCTGCCATCCAAAGCGCTCAATACATGCGCAATGCGTTGGTGGTGTGGCCGCTCAAACATGGGCGGCTCGCTTGCCAAATGCTTGTTGCAGGGCTTGCCAAAGCGCTTGTTCTTGGGTGTCCATGCTGGGCATGTCCATGTGCCGTGCATTGCGTTCGTAAATGTCAAATGCTTCAACCGGTGTCAGGTGCTCTGTGCCGTGGACTTGCCAAGCCAATGCTTTGAGTTGCGGATAGTCGGCCAGCGCAATGCGCACAGGCCACCAGCCGCTTCGCTCAGTTGAGCGTGTTTGGGGTGCTGCTTGTTCCTGCAGTTGCAGTTGCAAACCCAATGCGGCAATGGCGTTTGCCCATGCGCCCATGGTGACAGACGGTTCGCCTTTTTCGATGCGGTGCAGTGTGACGCGGGACATGCCTGCAGCTTCTGCCGCCACCGTGGCACTGACACGCAATGCTTTGCGCCGCTCAGCCATCTGCGCTCCCAAACTGGATAAATTGGCTGCGTTGAACTCATTGATGGGGGGTGATTGTTGTGGCATAGTGCTTCTCATTATTTACAAAATTGCTTTTTTGTCAAGAATGAGAAACGTTTTAAAGGGGCTTGAAATAATTGGGGTCAGATCCTGATTAATTTAAAGAAGAGCAAGGCACTGGTGTTAATTCCTCTGCCTAATGTTGCATGGTCAATGACACGGCTTTAGCCACGGCAATCGTCGTCTAATTTGGACCCACAAAGCCAGACCTGTGTGCCCTCACCTAACACAGCTGTGGCGGTGCTTTTGATGGTGTTGATTTGAGCTGTAGTGAGGCGCATGGGGTTAATTTTTGCGGAAAGGCGTCACAAACGACCTTTAAATGCGCTGTCAAGCGACTTTTTGCGTTTGTGCTTGCAAAAGATCCATTAAAAATTCAGGTGCAAAGTCGGCACCATTGGCCCAGACTACGGTCCCCATTTCTTCGTCATGTCGAGCTGTTGCGAAAAGTTGTTCGTTTTTTAGTGTTTCAAACACATCACCCCACAGCTCGTTAAGCAAAGACACTTCACCAGACAATCCGTTGTTGAAAACAACATGAAGTCGATACTCAGGCAAGGCTTGAACGTGGGTTGTATGCAGGAACATGTTCATATTAATTGGGGTCATATTAATTGGGGTCAGATCCCAATTATTTCCTTGCACGCTCATAAACGAACACCATGCTTTTTGGCCATGTCAAAGACTGCGGCTGACGGTGAGTGCGGGTCTTTGATCAAGATGTCGATCTTGCGGTCACCCAGCTGGCGGATGAGTTTGACGTAGATTTGCCCCACAGCTTGCGGTTTGTTGGCAACAGGTGTTTTAGTCTCTAAAAGTAAATCGATGTCACCGCCTTTGGCCAAGTCGTTCACACGCGATCCAAACAGTGTGACCTGCGCGCCTTCACCCAGCACAGCTGTGGCGGTGCTTTTGATGGTGTTGATTTGGGATGGGGTGAGTCGCATGGGGTTAATTTTGGAGTTTCAATTATCAGTTTATCGTTTGCAGTTGTAGGAGCCCCGCCCTCGGGGCGATGGTTTGTGGTCTGCGAGGGTCTATCGCGACGAGGGCGTCGCTCCTACAAAAAAAAGTTATCTGCAATTACAAATGCTCGAGCTTTTTCCTGATGAGCGCAATGTGTTCGCTCACAACAGAATGCCTTCTTGTTTGGCGATCATGGCGATGGGGCTGCGGTCGCCATAGGGTTTGACGATCAGGTCAACGGGCATGTCCAACTGGTCTTGCAGGCTGACTTTGCAACGGATTTTTTTCATCAATTCGGGTTGATGCGTTTCCACGTACAGGTCTACATCACCGCCTTTTTGGTCGTCATGCACCCGAGAACCAAACAAAGTGACCTGCGCGCCCTCACCCAGCACGGCGGTGGCGGTGCTTTTGATGGTGTTGATTTGGGCTGGGGTGAGGCGCATGGGGTTAATTTTGGCAGATAAATTAGGTGCTTATGGTTTGGAAGTGATCGTTGTTTGTAGGAGCCCCGCCCTTGGGGCGATGGTTTGTGGTCTGCTAGGGGTCAATCGCGACGAGGGCGTCGCTCCTACAAAAATAATGGGGGGCTATCGCGACGAGGGCGTCGCTCCTACATATGGCACTGCCAGGATGGCCCTGAGCCTTGGGAGTTGGGCTTGCAGGTCGGCTTGGCCGTTGCGGTCGTGGTCGGTCACGTCGGTCCACAGGCCGTGTCGTTGGCGGGGGGTTTCTCCGTAACCAGTGCTCAGGTAGTTATCCTTTTCACCCACCTTGGTTTGGATGCCCCAGCGCCATTGGTCTTGGGCGCGCAGCCACACGGGGCCGATGGGCACCGCGGCTTTGGGGCCGAAGGGAAAGCTGACGTTGAAGCTGGCAAATGCGCGTTGCGGCATGCTGGGCTGGCTGTTTTTAGCGGTTTTTTGGTATTGCAGGGCCACACGCGTGTCGCCTGCCCAGTGCACCGATGCCACCTGAAAGCCTCGGTCGCCATTCATGAATTGGCCAGCGGTGGCCTCGGCGTGCCAAGCACCGGGAATGATGCTGTAGCGGGCTTGGGCGAACAGGGGCTGCTGGTCGCGGCCGGTCTCGTCGTTGCTGTAGCGCGCACCGGTCAGACCCAGGCGCACGCGGCCGTCGGGGTTCATCCACAGGGCGTCCCACTGGGCACCGGTTTGGCCAGGGGCGAGTTGGCCCAGGCTGGCTTGGGCGCTCAGGCCCCAAGGCAGTGGGGTCCAGTAAGTCAGGTGGCTGCTTTGCCACTGGTTTTTGGCATAACGCCGGTCGCTAAAGACTTGGCCGCGTTCGAAATCGTCGCTGTTGCTGATGGGCACCAGGTACACGCCTTGCCAAAACAGGCCCGGGGCCAGGGCGACTTCGGCACCCATTTGGGCGGCCAGTGAATAGTCAAACAAGCCGTATTCGGTGCCCACGGTGTTGCGCACGGCGGGGCTGAGGGTGAGCTGCGGTGCCCACGATGGACCGGCCGAGGCTTGTGCAATTTGTGATGGGCCTTGTTGTTCGCGCTGGGCTTGCAGTGCTTGGGCCTGTGCAATGGGTGTGCGGCTGAGGGTGAGCGGCTCGTTGGACTGGCAAGTGTCTGAGGCAGCGGCTCGCGCGCCCTGCGCCCAAGCAGCCAGGCAGTTGGCTTGGGCCATGGCGTGCAAGACGGGCTGGCGTTGGTAAGTCAGCGTCAGAGCAATTTGGTCGGTGCTGGGCACGCTGTTTTGGCGCACGCCTGCAAGCCATGGGGCCAGGGCGCGGCCCATGGCTTCGATTTGGCTTTGGCGGTAGGTGCGCGATTCGGCGCTGATATGCCACAGGCCCGGGTTTGCAGTGCTGGCGGGCCAGTGATCAACTTTTACATTGGCGTAACCCAAGTTTTCCAAGGCTTGGGCCATGCTTTGGGCGCTGGCTTTGGGGGCTGATGTTGCTGGTGTGAGCGGGGCTGCTGTGGGCGGCGCTGCTGCGATGGCGCTTGATGGAGCAGTTCTTGCCGAGCTGGCTGCGGGTGTGGCAGTGGCGGTGTTGGCAGCTGTGACAGCCGTTGCCGTGTAAGCAGGATTTACAAATTTGGTGACAGGTCTGGGCGTGCTGCGGTCCATGTGCAGCACCCAGGCCAGCTGCAATTGATTCGCTTCTTGGCCGGTGTTGTTGGACCACTTGCGGCTAAAGCCGGCTTGCAGGCTGCTGCGGTCGCCCACGGGGTATTGAAATTGAACGCCTGCTCTGCGTTCTTGGGTGTCGTCTTCGGCCACCAGGTGCAGCTGGGGGCTGATGGCAAAGCGCGCACTGCCAAAAACGCCGTTCAACAAAGCGCGGTTGGACTGTGCGTGGCTGTAGCCCAAAGACAGTTCGGCGTTTTGCCACTGGGTGGTGGCCACGCCATAGGTTTGCCTGAAGTTGGTGGCTGCGCCGCCAAAGTCAGACATGCCCACGGCAAAGCGGGTGTGTTGGCCCAGGGAAATGGGCAGTTGGTATTTGGCGCTGAGCGAGAGGTCTCTTGCGCCACCAGCACAGTCAGAACGGTAAAGGTTGCAGTTAAGGTCGCCCTCAAACGACAAACGCCCCACCACTTCCAGGCCAGGCAGCAAGCCGATGCCCGCGTTCAAACTGCCAAAGTGGACGTTTCGCAAAGTGCGGGCGTATTCGGGGTTGCTGTTGGTCCACGCCATGTTGGCCACGCCCCAGCTTTGCACAGCCGCAGTGGGTGTGTTGATGGCCCCGGTGTAACCCGAAGGCGACAACATGCGCCAAGCGGCACTGTTGCCCGCCAGCTCACTGCCCGCCGTTTGGCTGTGCGCGGCCAAGCTGTGCAAGCACAGGGTGAGGCACAGCGTAAGCCTTTGGGGGTTGGTGGTGAGGGGGTTGGTGCGCATGGTGTTTTTGAGTTATTGGTTTAGTTGGTTTTGCTTATGAATTCGGATCAATAAAGTGTGCATGAGTGCTTCTTTTGTAGGAACGGCGCCCCCGCCGCGATAGAGCCTCGCAGACCACCACCCATCGCCCCGGGGGCGGGGCTCCTACATTTAGACCGTTGCCGCGATGAAGCCTTGCAGTGCACCGCTTTTTTGTAGGAGCGGCGCCCTCGCCGCGATGGAGCCTTGCAGACCACCACCCATCTCGCCGCGATGAGGCCTTGCAGTCCACCACCCATCGCCCCGGGGGCGGGGCTCCTACATTTGGACCGTTGCGGCGATGGAGCCTTGCAGACCACTGCTTTTTTGTAGGAGCGGCGCCCTCGCCGCGATGGAGCCTTGCAGACCACCGCCCCTCTCTCCGCGATGAGGCCTTGCAGTCCACCACCCATCGCCCCGGGGGCGGGGCTCCTACATTGGACAGATCAGTTACCGCCTGTGGCGCCTGTGGGCGTAGGAGCGACCACGTTGTCGGTGGCTGTGGTGATGTCAGCAATCAATGCGGGAGGCAAAGTCGTCGTGCCGACTGGGACCAAGAAGTCCAGCGCTTTGTCGGTCGCATCACCAATGCCTGGGTTAGCAGTTGTTGCCGCCACGTAAGTGGGATTGCTCAACAAGTCTGTACCAGCGGCAAGTTGCGGCTGGCCCGCGGCAGCCAAGGCCACGTTGATTTGAGCCACAGTGGCAGTCACAGCGGCTGTCAAATCACTGTTGGTAGGCGCAGTGGCACTGTTGATCAGACCAGTCACTGTCCCAGCGCCTTTGGCAACGACCAGGGCATCAACGATCGCGTTACTGAAAGGTGTGACGTTGACCACGGCCGCGCCAGTTGTCGTCCGGGGTGAAATGGAGCGCAGCACCACAGAACCTTTGGTCACCGTGACCAGGCAAGGGCCCAGGCCATTCTGGACGTCGACGGTGTATGAGCCATTGGCCAATGTGGTGGCTGTGCCTGTGCCCGAGACGCACTTCACATCGACGCTGCCGCCGTCAATGGCCAGACCGGTGGCCGCTACGCCGCGAAGCGTCAATGGCACCGTGGCGCTGTCCCCGCCGCACGCCACCAAAGTGAGTGCACCGACGCAAATGGCCAAGAGGCCAAGCTTTTTGTTAACTGCTTTCATGACAAAACTCCTTCTTTGATAACGATGGTTAAGGGAAATTTAAATGCTACTGACAACGGGAAATTGGCGATGGGTTGTGGTTTGCGGGGCTTGCCTTTGTAGGAGCCCCGCCCTCGGGGCGATTCGTTGTGGTCCACGAGGCTTATCGCGATGGGGGCGTCGCTCCTACAGGGAGAGATGTGCCCTCGGGGCGATTGTTTGTGGTTTGCGGG
>JAIXOX010000038.1 GCA_027486555.1 Comamonadaceae bacterium | reverse complement strand
GCCCAAATGATGCCCAAAGCGGCCACCACGATCAGGATGCCCTCGAAGCCGGAGGAGAAATATTCGGCTTTGTGATGACCATATGGATGCTCTTCATCAGCAGGCCTGACCGCCACCGTCACCATCATCAGTCCAAAAATCGAGCTGGCCAGGTTGACCAGGGACTCCATGGCATCGGACAACAAGCCCACCGAGTCGGTCAACCACCATGCCAAAGTTTTCAGGCCAATGGTGATCAGTGCCACCACCACCGAAGCCCACAGCATGCGTTTGGGCGTCATCCAAAAATCGATGCTTTTCATGAGTTCAGGATACGCTGCTTTATTGAAAACATGCTGCGCAAAACGGGTTCAAGTCAGCGTCACTTTGGCAAATTTACGCTTCCCCACCTGAACCACGTAAGAACCCGCTTCCAGTTTCAGCCCCTTGTCGCTGACCACACTGGAATCTACGCGCACACCGCCACCCTCCACCAAACGCCCTGCTTCGGTGGTCGAGGGTGCCAATCCGGCCGCCTTGAGCAAAGCCCCAATGCCCATGGGCGCACCAGACAGAGACACTTCAGGGATGTCATCCGGCACGCCGCCCTTGCTGCGGTTGATGAAGTCCTGCTCGGCCGCGTCGGCCGCACCGGCGCTGTGAAAGCGCGCCGTGATCTCTTTGGCCAGCATGACTTTGGCGTCTTTGGGGTTACGCCCGCTTTCGACTTCCTTTTTCAGCGCCTCAATCTCGGCCATGGACTTGAAAGACAGCAAGGTGTACCAACGCCACATCAGGGTGTCTGAAATGCTCAGCACTTTGGCAAACATGCTGTTGGGCTCTTCGGCAATGCCGATGTAGTTGTTTTTGGACTTGGACATTTTGTCCACGCCATCCAGGCCTTCGAGCAGGGGCATGGTCAAGATGCATTGCTGTTCCTGGCCGTATTCGGCTTGCAGATGTCGGCCCATGAGCAGATTGAACTTCTGGTCGGTGCCGCCCAGCTCCAGATCACTTTGAAGGGCCACCGAGTCGTAACCCTGCATGAGCGGGTACAAAAATTCGTGCACGCTGATGGGTGTGCCCGCATGGAATCGGTCATGGAAGTCATTGCGCTCCATCATGCGCGCCACGGTGTACTTGGCCGCCAGCTGGATCATGCCCATGGAGCCCAAAGGCAGGCTCCATTCGCTGTTGTAACGAATCTCTGTTTTCGACGGGTCCAGCACCAAACTCGCTTGCTTGTAATAAGTTTCGGCGTTGAGTTTGATCTGCTCGGGGGTGAGCGGCGGACGGGTGTTGTTGCGGCCTGATGGATCCCCGATCAGGCTGGTGAAGTCACCAATCAAAAAGATGACCTGATGTCCCAAATCCTGAAGTTGCCGCATCTTGTTGAGTACCACGGTGTGTCCGATGTGGATGTCGGGTGCAGTGGGGTCCAAGCCCAACTTGATGCGCAAAGGCACACCTGTGGCCTCCGATTTGGCAAGCTTTTGCAACCAGTCTTCTTTTGGAATCAGCTCTTCACAGCCTCTCAAAGTGACTTCTAAAGCATTCAGCACTGCATCGGTTAACGGGAATTTTGTAACAAGCGCTTGATTCATATAGGTTTTTTCTGGCGTCAAGAAGCGATGGACCACTACAATGGCACACCTACAGGTCGCTTATTTTAGAGGCGGCTGTTGCTTGTCATTTTCCAGCCCATCCTTTGTTCGTTCGTGGTGGCTGGCAACATCGAAAAATTGATGTCATTTTTAATTGCCCTTCAGTCTCGGCTGTCCACGTTAATTGTTGCTTTTTTATTTATCTGCACCGCTTTTTTGGGTGCTGTGCTTTTGGCCGTTCAACGTTTGCTCGATTGGGTTGATGGTCAACACCCCATTCTGACAGGTGCCATTGATGCTTTAAGACGTGGTGTCTCTCGTTACCCTAAAACACTGATTGCAACTTTGTTTTCCTTGCTTCTGGCTGGGGGCGGAGGTGCATTTGCAGTCGCCAATTTGGCGCCAGACATTTCTGATCTCCCCGTAGTCAACATCACAACGCCCGTGGATATTGCGCACATCCAGGCGCAGGCCGCATCGCTTGATTTGGTTGATCTCCAACTGACCCGAACCGACGTCACACGGTCCGCCGACACCCCTGAAAACTTGCTTCGCCGTTTAGGTTTGGTGGACCCTGAGACAGCCGCGTTTTTGCGTAAAAACCCCCTTGCAAAACTGGCACTTCAACAAGCTGGTCGTTCAGTGTCTGCTCAGGCCAACAGCGATCATCAATTGCGCACCTTGAGCGTTCGTTGGCTGAAAAACGACAGCGACACGTTTTTTCAACGTTTGGTTGTCAAACGTACATCCAGGGGACTTGAGGCCGCTTTGGATGCTTCACCCATGAACACGAGCTTGCGCATGACCGGCGGTACGGTGGCTCGCTCCTTGTATGACGCTGCAGATGAGGCCCGGCTTCCCGATCCAGTCATCAACCAACTGACACAAATTTTTTCAAATCAAATCGACTTTCACCGAACATTGCGAAAAGGTGCCCGTTTTTCCGTGGTGTACGAAGTTCTTGAAGCCGATGGCGAGCCTTTGCGAACAGGTCGCGTGCTCAGTGCCGAGTTCACCAATGACAACCAGCGATATGAAGCAGTCTGGTTTCAGGAGTCTGGTCAAAAAGGCAGTTACTACGACATGGAAGGCAAAAGCCTGAGCCGGGCTTATTTGGCAGCACCACTGGCCTTTTCAAGAACAACCAGTGGTTTCAGCATGCGACTACACCCTATCTTTCAGACCATGCGCGCCCACCAAGGCGTGGATTACGCGGCCCCCACTGGCACACCAGCTCAATCTGTCGGCGATGGTGTTGTGGAGTTTTCTGGTGTCCAGGGGGGATTTGGCAACATGGTGATTGTGAACCACGGTGGCAACCATTCGACGGTATACGCTCACCTCAGCCGCATTCAGGTTCGAAAAGGTCAAACTGTGCAAAAGGGTCAAGTGGTGGGTGCTGTGGGATCCACTGGCTGGTCCACGGGACCCCATCTGCACTTTGAATTCCGAGTTGGCGGTGTTCACGTCGATCCTCAAAAGATCATTCAAATGGCTCAAAGCAATCCCATCAGCCCCGCGGAAAAAACCCGCTTCAACACCTCGGCGAGTCAAGCCCGAATGCAGTTGCTGGCTGCATCACAAATGCGCGAAAGCAACATCCAGTAAAAGGGCCGCAAGGCCCTTTTTTGATGTGCCACTCCCGCCCCTGCGTTCTTGCTCTTTCCCTGTTCTACTTTTCCAAATGATCCCATCATTTTTCATGGGCATGATGTCCGGCACATCTTTGGATGGTGTCGATGGTGTTCTGGCGCACATTGAGCCATCGGGCCAACTGCGTGTGTTGGCCCATTCTTTTGTGCCATTCACGCCCGAATTCCGTGACGCCTTGATGCAGCTCAACTCCAGCGGTTCCGATGAGCTTCACCGTTCTGCCCTGGTCAGCAATGACATTTCACGCCATTACGCTCAGGTCGCTCATGATTTGCTGTCTCAGTCACAGCTCAAGCCAAGCCACATCACCGCTCTTGGCGCACATGGGCAAACTGTGCGTCACAGGCCCCTCGAATTTGATGGTGATGCGGCAAGACAACAAGTCGCCGTGGGCTACACCATTCAATTGATCAACCCTTCTCTACTTGCTGAACTCACCGGTATCGATGTGGTCTGCGACTTTCGCAACCGGGATCTTGCTGCGGGTGGTCAAGGTGCCCCCTTGGTTCCTGCTTTTCACCATGGTGCTTTTGGACAGATGGGGACCACCGTTGCTGTGCTCAACATCGGCGGTATTGCCAACCTGAGTGTGCTTCATTCAGATGGCTCGGTTCTCGGTTGGGACTGTGGACCAGGGAATGCACTCATGGACTACTGGTGCTCCACCCACACAGGTGCACCCTTTGACGACAACGGTGCTTGGGCAGCCACGGGATTTGTCGACCCTCAATTGTTGGCCACCTTGATGGCCGAACCCTTTTTGCAGCGCGAGCCTCCGAAAAGCACAGGCCGAGACCTGTTCAATCCTGCTTGGTTGAAAAAACGGTTGCCGGTCCGCTCCTATTTGCCACAGGACATTCAAGCCACCTTGACCGAATTCACGGCCATGGCCTGTGCCCAAGACATTCAGCGTAGGGCAGCGCAGGCGGTAGAGCTGATTGTGTGTGGCGGTGGGGCTTTGAACGAACAACTCATGCGCCGCTTGGCCCATCATCTTCCTGCTGTTCTGGTGACCAACAGCCAAGATCGGGGCTTGCCCCCTTTGCAAGTGGAAGCCGCCGCCTTTGCTTGGCTGGCTTTCAAAACCGTGCACCGCCAAACATCCAGCTTGCCAAGCGTCACGGGCGCCAAAGGCGCCCGTGTCTTGGGGGCCATTTACCCCCGTTGATGCATGGCCAGCCATGCTGGCCCAATCCGAAAATCAGGTCGAGAAAGAAGAACCGCAACCGCAAGTGGAGGTGGCGTTCGGGTTTTTGATGACGAACTGCGCACCTTGCAGGTCTTCTTTGTAATCGATCTCGGCACCAATCAGGTATTGGTAGCTCATGGCATCGATCAACAAAGACACGCCATTTTTGCTCATGGTCGTGTCGTCTTCGTTGGTGATTTCGTCAAAAGTGAAACCATACTGGAAGCCTGAGCAGCCGCCGCCTTGCACAAACACACGAAGCTTCAGCTCAGGGTTGCCTTCTTCGGCGATCAGGTCGGCCACTTTGGCGGCCGCGCTGTCGGTGAAGACAATCGGTTCGGGCATTTCAGTCTGGATATTTTCAGCAAGAGCGCTCATGGTGTTTCTCCGGTTCAGTTGGAAATAGTATAGCGCGCTGGTCGGGAATTACCACCCAAGCAGTTCAGTAACGTTACTGGACTCATGGGCTTTTCGCAGGCTCAGCACCCAATTAAAAAGCCGCCGCGGCGAACCGTGGCGGCTTTTGGCAAAACCAAAAAGCAGATTAACGCTTGGAGAATTGCTTGCGACGACGAGCAGAGTGCAAGCCGACCTTTTTACGTTCAACTTCACGGGCGTCACGGGTGACAAAACCAGCTTGGCTCAGCATGGGCTTGAGCGTTGCGTCATAGTCAATCAGGGCGCGGGTGATGCCGTGGCGCGAAGCACCGGCTTGACCGGATTCGCCACCGCCGTGCACGTTGATCATGATGTCGAAGGACTCGACATGGTTTGTCAAAAACAGCGGTTGTTTGGCGATCATGATCGAGGTCTCGCGGCCGAAGTAGGCTTGGATGTCCTTGCCATTGACCGTGATCTTGCCAGTGCCTTTTTTCAGAAACACGCGGGCGACGCTGGATTTGCGACGGCCTGTGCCATTGTTCCATTC